>DASWLJ010000127.1:0-22194 GCA_036396185.1 Bathyarchaeia archaeon
CCAACCCCGGAGGACAGACGGCCACGGGAAACGTGTCCATCACCTTCACAGGCGTCCAAGGCCCATGCGAGGGCTACATGAACACCACCACCTTCTGGGTAGGAGTGGGCCCCGGAGGATACGCGGGCCGCGAGCTGAGACTCAACTTCACGCTGCCCGGCCAGTACACTGCCACAGTGAACGGCGAGCACACCGCCAACTTCACCATACACGAGGCGGGCTACATGAGCGAAGGCTACAGGTTCAGCGGCCTAACCGTGGAGCCCAGTGAACCCACAGCCGGCCAGCAGATCAAGGTAACACTGACAGTGTCCACGACCCTGAAGGAGGAAACCCAGTGCTACTACTGGATGAAGATCAGGCAGACCGAGGCCCATGGAGAGCCCATGAACCCCCTGAGCATATACATGATGTCAGAGACCTCCCCAGACGCAGACGCCACCAACTGGTACGAGTTCCAAGCCGAGACGCCCGGCACCTACAAGGTAACCGTATGGCACCGAGGCACAAGAACACTGCAGGACACCATAACCGTCGCGGCAGCCCAGCAGAGCCCAACACCGGAAAACCAGCCAGAAGCGATCCCAGGCCACCCCGCAGCAGCCACGTTACTCGGAGCCATAGCCGCGTACATCGTTAAAATACGCGGACGCCATCCGCCGGCAGTCGCCGCCTAAAAACCCGGAAAAATCCCCCGAACCATAAAACAAGCCTAAAAATAGGGAATCGTGGCGGTGGTGACTACGCCCCCCCTCCCACTCTCCACGCACGCACACACAGACAACAAGCCACATACAAAGCCCCCTGAACCCCAGAGAACCACCCCAAAAAACAGGGATACCCAACCACTAGGTACAAACCCCCGAAAAACAGGAACCCCCAGCCACATCAAACAAGAATGTTGGCGGGTCTGAAGGGAATCGAACCCTTGGCCAACGGCTTAAGAGGCCGACGCTCTACCTGACTGAGCTACAGACCCAACGCCTACAACCATACAACGAACCTAATTAAAAACATTTCACAGAAACACAGCCGAACCAATTAAATACAGAAATACCCCAGAACATACGATAAACATGGTGAAGATAGAAGGCCACGAGTTCCCCGAAGACCTATACTACCACAAGGAACACATGTGGGTCCGCCTCGAAGACGGAAAAGCCCGCGTAGGCTACAACGCCTGGGCAGCCGCCGCCGCAGGCAAACTCGTAAGCATAAAGACACGGCCCGCCGGCAAAGACGTGGCGGCCGGCAAGACCCTGGGCAGCGTAGAGTCAGGCAAGTGGGTGGGCAGCCTCAAGGTGCCCATCAGCGGCACAGTCCAGGAGATCAACCCCGCCCTGGAAGGCAAACCCAGCGTAATCAACGACGCCCCCTACGGGAACGGCTGGGTCGCGGTCATCAAGCCCAGCAACCTGGACGCGGAGCTCAAGAACCTCATCAAGGGCACAGACAAGGCCGCCCTTGAGGCCTGGCTCAAAGAGGAGAAAGCCAAGGCCGGAGTATAGCCCGAGGAGCAGTGACGCCCAGAAGACGGGGGTGAGGCGGGGGACTGTGTGGCTCCTTCACTTAATTGAAGGACGCCTCAAACCTCAATATACTCGTGTATTAAATAAAAAATCCTCTACCCGGCTCGACGCATTAGTGGGATATTAAATAAGCTACTTCATGATCCTGATCCGGCTGGGCTCCACGCCCGCCACCAGGAGCTCGGTGAGGCTCATGGCCTCGCCTTCGGCCGCCCTTATCTTCTCAAGGGCGCCCTCGCTGAAGCTGAAGGCAGCCACCCTCACGGACTTGCTCAGGCTACCCGCCGCCAGCACCTTACCGGGTACTGCGACAACGTCGCCTTCGCCCGTGAACCTGTCAATGCTGCTCAGGTTGACGGCCACCCTGCTCCGCTTGGACCTGTCAAGCTCCCCCGCGAGAGCCCCCCATAGGGCCGCTCCGCTCTCCTGTGAGGCCTTCTCCAGCGCCTGTATCGTGTCTATCAGTTGTCGGTTCTTCACTCCTCCACATCTCCCTTGAACTCTTCGTCTTCTCCTGGTCCGGCGCCCTCCTCTTCCTCCTCGTCGAGGTCGCCTGAGCCCACGCTATACAGCTTGCCCTCATCGATTTCGGGTATCTCGAAGTCGCTGATCTTGTCGTGCATGTCATCTGCGTCCATCTTTCCCGAGAGGTCGCCGAGCTTCCGCTTGAGGACCTTCACGGACTCCTTGACGATGCGCTCCGGGGGCAGAGCCCCGTTGCTCTCCACAGTGAACAGGAACTCGTCGCCCTTCAGGTTGCCCATGATCTCGCTGTGGTTCACAAGCTCCCTACACCGCTTGCAGCCCTCGAACCTCTGTATGTCTATGACCTTTAGTTTGTCGCCCTTGATGGCCGCGGATCCTCCTCCGCACGCGTCCACGCACTCCTGCATTGCAGCCTTGTCCTTCCCGGGTACGAGGGCAACGTTCTGGTACACGCACATGCTGACGGGGCTCCATTTGACGTGGTACTTGCCCTGGCCCAGCTGCGCGTATGCCTCGAACCTTATGGACTGGCCAGGGACCAGCTTCGCCAATGGTATGCGGGTCGATGCGGGCGTGATCTTGGGGTCCTGCGAGACAAGGTCCCCACTGTACACAGTGACCTTTCCCTCCTTGGCCTCGACGTCCATGGTGAGGACGGCCCTGCACTTGGGGCAGCCCAGCTCCGCGTTGCAGTCGCAGTCCTCAGGCAGCACGTACGAGTCCAGGTCCGTCTTGAGGGGCACGAGCCCTATCCTGTGGGCCAGCAGCTCGTCAGGGACCAGGCTGGAGTTGTCGAAGTAGAAGATGTCGTCTATGGTCATGATGGGGACCTCTGATACCATGGTCCTCCGCAGCGCGTTGGCGAAGGCTACGTCAACGCCCTCCAACAGGAACCTGATGGTGTCCTCGGTCAGGCTAACGATAGTCGTCTTCAAGGCTCCCCACCAGTCTCCTAAGGCCTTCTGCCTCTCCTGCCACCCGGCTTCCTCGTGCCGTCGTGGGGGATCGGCGTCGTCTCCTCGATCCTGCCGATCCTGAAGCCGCTACGAGCCAGTATGCGTATGGCTGACTGGGCTCCCGGGCCGGGCGTCTTGCTTCCGGTTCCGCCGGGTGCCCTGACCTTGATGTGTATGGCATTCACACCCTTGTCCCTCGCCAGGTCGGCGATATGCTGCGCTGCCTTCATGGCAGCGTAGGGGCTGGGCTTGAGCCTGTCAGCCTTGACGAACATGCCGCCGGAGGCTATGCCGAGGGTCTCGGCGCCTGTCAGGTCGGTCATGTGTATGATTGTGTTGTTGAAGCTGCTGAAGATGTGAACTATGGCCCACCTTTCTCCTTCACTCATTTGGCCTTCTTCTCCTCCGTCACCGCTTCTGCTACTTCAAGTCCCCGCCTCAGCGGGTGGTCGGGGCTCCTCATGGGGCTGGACTCGGAGAAGTTGAGGGTCTCCTCGTCCATGATCCGCACCTGGTAGCTGGGGGAGGTCACCTTCCTGCCCTCGATCTCTATGTGGCCGTGGGATATGAGCTGCCGTGCCTGGAACAGGCTCTGGGCCATACCTCTCCTGAATATGTACGTCTGGAGTCTCCGCTCAAGCAAGTCCTGTACGCTCAGGGTGAGCACGTCCTCGAGGCGGTTGTTCTCCTGTACCAGGCCCCTCTTGTGGAGCTTGGCGATCATGTCGGCCTCCCTGACCGTCCTCTCCTCGGTGCCCAGACTCAGCAGTTCCCTGGCCCTACGTCTGAGGGTGGACAGCTCTGTGTGTATCTTCCAGAGCTCCCTCTTGTTCCTTAGGCCGTAGGCGCCTATGGTGCGCAGGTCCTCCATGAGGGACTCAGTGTCGTAAGGCACCCTTGGGGTCGTGTACCGCTTATGCTTCTTCTTTGGGTCTCCCATCTGTCATCTACCTCGGTTGCTGTTGCTGTTGCTGCTGCTGTTGTTTCTTGCTGACGCCCACGCTGCGGCCCGTCCTGCCCGTGGTCTTGGTGTGCTGCCCGCGGACCTTTAAACCCCTGGCGTGGCGTTCGCCCTTCCAGCTTCTTGTCTCCCTCATGAGGTCTATGTCGTCCTTGACCCTGAGGTCTAGGTCGGATGACAGCAGGTGCAGGTCGTTCCCTGTCATGGGGTCCTTGCGCCTGTTGAGCATCCAGCTTGGCAGCCCTACGCTCTTGGGGTCGTCGATGGCCTCTTCGAGGCGTCTGACGTCCGTGTCGTTTAGGCTGCCGAGTCTCTCGGTTGCGTCAAGCCCCAACTGCTTTACAATGCTGCGAGCGAGTCTTATGCCTACACCTTTGACCTCGGTGATGGCATAGGGCACCATCTTAGTTCCATCTATGTTGGTGCCGTGGAGCCTGACAATGTAGTTGAACTCTCTTGACACGTTGAGATCTCCTTGTCAGTGTAACTAGGGGTAAGTCGAATCATCTTATTAAAGCGTTATGTTAAATGAGGCTGAGACATTACCCCCGTGTGCGTGATTAACCCCAATATTAATGCCTGTGGTGGCCCAGAAACGCATAACTAGGCTCAGGAACGCTTAAGGGTCATGAGCGTCGAGCTCCCCGAGGCGCACATCCTCGCAGAACAGATGAACACGGCTCTGCCCGGTCGACGTGTGAAAGCTGTCAGCCTCAGCGATTGTGAGAAGCTTCAGAGGATGGGCTTCGTGAACAGAGACCTGGGCGAGTTCAACTGGCTAATAAGGAGAGCCGTGGAGGCGGTCTCGTCCAGGGGTAACACTGTCAGGGTCAGCCTGGACGGGGGAGTCAACCTTCTGCTGGCCCCTGAGTACGGCGGCGTGGTTCTGCTTCACCCAGCAGGCGAGGAGGTGGCTGGGAAGTGGCATCTATTAGTCGAGTTGGCGGACGGGGGTGCGCTGACCGCGAGGCTCACAAGCATGGGCCTCATCTTGGCTATCAAGGACCACGATCTCGACGGGTCCTACATGTATAGAAGGGATTTCCTGGCAGGCGTATCGCCACTCGAGGGCGGGTTCACCCTAGGCGGATTCACTGAACTCATCTCGGGTGTGAACCGGGGGCTGAAGCAGGTTCTGGTGGGAAAAGAAGCCGTCCTAGTGGGCTTAAGTAACAGCGGTTTCCAAGACGTCATCTACAGGGCGGGGCTTCACCCAAGGAGGAGGGCGTCGTCGCTCAGCCCAAAGGAGACGGCTAGGCTGTTCGACGCCATTAGGAGCCTGGTTGACGAGAGGCTGCGGCTGGGCGGTAAGGACGAGTGGGTCGACCTATATGGTAGGCGGGGCGGCTACACTCCGTTGATGGGGCCCAACATGAAGAATCGTGTGTGCCCCGCCTGTGGGTCAAGGATCGAGCGGATACAGCACGGAGGGGGCTCGGTGTACCTTTGCCCCGTCTGCCAAGTCTAGTTGATCTGCACGCTGCCTATGCTGGTCTCGGCCGTTAAGCTCACCTTTACGGCCTTGTCCTGGTAGCCTATGGTTGTGGCCACCTTTCGCCTGGCCTCGTTGGTTGTGTAGCTCATGTTGGGCAGGTCCACGTCCACTGACCCCAGGGTGGTTCTGAGGTCAACGTCGTAGCCTACGGTGGCGGTTTTGGGCGCGGTGACGGTTATGGCGCCGTTGCTTGTGTCCAATGTGTAGCTGCCGCTTATGGTGGCGGGTATGGTGATTTCTATGGAGCCGTTGCTAGTGGAGAGGTCTGCGATCGTGGCTTCCACCTCGCCGGTGATCCTGCCGTTGCTTGTGGTCCCCGTGAGCGTGTCTGCGCGCACGTTGTCCAGTGTGAGCCTGCCGTTGCTTGTGTGTAGTGTGATCTCCCCGCCCGTGATGTCTGTCAGCTTGATCTCGCCGTTGCTCGTGTCGAGGTTGAGGTCAATGCCGGCTGACTCAGGTACCTTGGCCGCGATGGACACCGCGTAGTTGCTCCAATCGTTGCTCGGCGCCTGGAAGTCGAGGGCCAGCCTCAGGGTGTCCGCGGCCTCCTGGTCGCTGAACAACACCTGTAGCTGGTTCAGGTTGTCTCTGGCTTGGGCGTCTGTGGCTCCCTTCGCCCTCAACGTGAGGTCTAGTCTGTACCCGGGCTGGTCCCAAGTCTCCAAGATTATTTCGCCGTTCCTGTTGTTTATCTCTAGGTAGATCGATTCAAGGTTCACTTCGCCTGTCAGTGTCCTCGTCTCCTGAGCCCTGTAGCTGGAGTCGTTTATGTTACCGAACCCCTCCCCGATGTTCTCTATGATGGTGAAGCCCTGGGTGAAGAACAGGGCCAGGAAGAGTCCGCCCACCATGCCGCCGAAGAGGCCCTGTACGGGGCTCTTTCTGCGGCCCTGTGAAAGCAGGGCGTTGATTATGATGCCGGCGCCGATGAGGATGAGGATGTAGCTGATTATGTTGAGTGACACATCCATGTATTGGAAGACGTACCAGCCTCCTCCGAGCCCTAGGAGGAAGCCACCGAAGCCCATTCCCGAGTCGCTCATATTTATCATCTGTCAGTCTTGATGTGTTGAATAAAACTGTATCCTTGTTATGAGGGCGCCAGAGATTATTGTGAAGGGGGGTTCTTTATAATACTCTGGCCCTCAGATTGAATCGGGCCCTTAAGGTATATTGTTTTACTGTCCCATGAAAATATGGGTGGTTGGTTACTCGTTGATTATTGGTTCCCCGTAGGTGAGGAGCGTTATTGTGCTCTTGACGTGCTCAAGACGCCTGACCTTGTTGAAGACGATCTCCTTGATCTTGTCCATGCTCTCGGCCTCCATCTCTATGATGAGGTCGTATATACCGTACAGGCTGTTTATCGCCCTGATCTCCTTGACGCCCTCAAGGGACTCGATTATCGACGCCTCCTGGCCCAGCTCGGTGTTCAGCAGTACGAACGCTTTCATGTGAGTCAATACTGAGAAAGAGCCCCTCAAATATCTATTTTTTGCATTTGGGCCGCTCAAATTCGTTCAGACTTGACCAAGTAGAAGGACGCGGCCGATAACGTCGCCAGCATGGTGAACGTCAGGAACGCGAACTGGTAGCTTCCCGTGACATCGTAGATGTAGCCGGCGAAGACAGGTCCAGCCACGTTGCCTATCATCTTGAATGGAGCCATGATCCCTGAGATGGAGGCGAACCTTTTACGGCCGAAGAGCTCACCCCTGTAAGCCATGAGGAGGGGTATCGCCCCACCGTACGCTAGGCCGTACACGAGGGCGAAGGCGTATATATGTACGATGTCCGTGGCGTAGGCGAAGATCAGGACTCCCAGTCCCTGTGTCAGCATGGCTGCGACGAGGAGAAGCCGCTTGCTCACGAAGTCGCCCAAGGTCCCGAGGATGAGTCTACCCGGGATGCTTACAAGGATCATCAGCCCCAGGAGGGAGGCGGCCGTCTCCTGGCCTATGCCTAGGGTTAGCAGGTGGGGTATCTGGTGGAGGACTATGGAGCCCAGCAGGAAGGTTCGGAAAGACTCACCCAAGAGAAGCCACCTGAATGTGGGTGACCGTAGGGCCTCCATGGTTGTGAACTCGGGCTCCGGCTCTGACACGGTGACTCCTCCGTCCACGGGGTCTGCGTACCGGTGTGGGTCTTCGCCGTCTGGGTGTAACCCCATGTCCTCGGGCCGGTTTCTGAATATGAAGGCCATTGGTAGACCTGCCAGCCAGAAGACTAGGCCACAGTAGATGGCTGTCATCCTCCACCCGTAGAGGGCGATGGATTTGGCTAAGAGGGGAACTATCAGGGCGCCGCCTATGCCGGCGGCTATGGCGTAGATGCTCATGGCGCGGCTTCGCTTCCTTATGAACCACTGGTTGACTATGGTGGCAAGGCTGTGGCTGAACCCGGTGTTGTACCCTATGCTGAGAAGGCCACCGTAGATGATGTAGAGCATCCACACGTTGTCTACCCAGATCATGGCGATGAAGCCCAGGCCGGTCAGGAAGGCGCCTATCGCTAATATCTTGCGCGCACCGTACTTGTCGATGAGGTAGCCCACCACAGGGCCCTCCAGGCCGCCCTCCAGCCTTGAAAGGCTGACGGCTCCAGCCGTGACGGCGCTGCTCCACCCGAACTCGGCCATGATCGGAGTGTAGAAGACGCTGAATCCATAGAAGTATATCCCAGAGTCGAGGAAGTGTAGAGTGAAGGCCCCCAGGAGCACCCAGTATCCGTAGAAGACGCCGCCCAGCCTGCTCCTTAGCCCCATAGTGCCACCTTTTAGAGTCCCTATTCCCGTGTAGCTTGGGTTTAAATCATTAACCCGCTGTTCGAAGAGCAGGGGTACTTGATCTATTCGCGGGGATTATCTTTCCGTGCTCACGGCGACTGGGGCGAGCTGGGGCTGAGCCTCACCCAATGCTTAGTGCGAGGGTTTCCTCTAGCCCGAGCAGCTCTCTCAAGGAGAGCCTTGAGACACTCTTCTCCCAGACCCTGTCGTGGACCCTGAGGCGGGCCAGCCTCGACCTGGCTTCGCGCTTGGTTTCACACAGTTGTGCCTGTATCAGGGCCTCCCTGAGGGCGTTCTTCACAAGCCTGTCTCCCTGTAGGAGGAGGCTGCGCATCGCCAGCCTGGCAGGCTCCTCAGGCTCCGTGGGTTGAAGGGCTATGATCCACGTCGATGTGTCGGGCTCGGGGATGTATGCCTCCGGCGGAACCGTGTCTATGCGGCTGGTGGCGTAGAAGAGCTGTGAGAAGTAGCTGAGCTTGGTGTACCCTGCTGCGCCCATGGGGGCTGTGACGCGCTCCCCGAAGCTCTCCGAGACTATGAGCGCCGCCTTCTTGAAGACCAGTCTCGAGAGCCTGTGGAGCATTGCCTCGCTGATCATGTAGGGTAGGTTCGAGACGAATCTATCGTGCGCAGGGTAGTCCATCTTGAGGGCGTCGCCGATGACAATCTCCAGGTTCGTCGCCCCGGGAAAACGGCCCAGAAGTACCGGGACGTACCTGGGGTTCTTCTCCACAGCCACGAGTCTGCCGGAGACTCTCAGCAGCTGCTCCGTTATATTGCCAAGGCCGGGCCCGACCTCGACCACGACGTCGCCGGCCTCCACATCAGATGAGGCTACAAGCCTTGCCACAGCCTCCTCGTCAACGAGCTGCTGCTCGTCGCGTGACGGGTCGGGCTCCAACCCGAATTTATTTAGAAGATGTAGGGTTTTTTCTCTGAGGCTCATAGCTTATAGGAGGTAGCGGGGCTCCCCCTTGATGGATTTTATGAGCTTCAGGGTCTCCTCGACTTCCTCGTCTGTGCCTTCCACCAGAAGCCTCACGGACCCCTCGGCGCCTGCTACGCCCCCCGCGGAGTAGAGGTACGCGTCCACGCCCGTCAGGATGCCCAGGGCCTCGATCTCTGTGATTATGGTGCCGGTCAGTGGCCACATCCTCGGGCCCTCGTAGTCCTCATCCGAGGCCAGCATGTAGAGCTCGTTAATGTCCTCGTAGGTGAGCTTCTCAAGGCCGATGGGGATGATGAGGTTGATCTGTTTGCCGATTATGTGGCCGATGGTGTTGCCGACGGTTGCGCCGTCCATGCCGCCGATGAGGACCCCCACCATGTTTCCCAGGTAGTCCAGGACGTTGGCTCCCTTGATGTACACGTCGCCCTTCTTCATGTCCTTGACAGCGTTCACGCGGTCATATTTGGGCTCCACCTTGCCCTTTACGAAGACCACGTCGGGTATCTTCTCCCCCTGGGGCTGAGGGCTCTTCTCGGGCTCGTCTGGGGTCGTGGTGCCGCTCCTGTAGCAGCGTTTATCGATCCTCTTGCCCCACAGCTCCTCTAGCACGTACCCGTTGGTGGTGCCCGTCGCCACGACGACGGTCCTCTCCTTCATGGCCAACTGCACCTCGGGGAGGGCGGCTACGGCCTTGGCTATCAGTCGCTTTGACTCGGCTACGGTGAGAACGAACTGCCTCTTCATGCCTTCAATTATGGAGCCCCCGCTATTAAGCTGAATCATAACCCGGATAAGCGGAGAGCCCACAGTATCCACTGCTATGCTGGAGGAAGCCCTCAGGAGGATCGCCGACAACCTGGAGGCCATGCACAGGAGTCTCGACGACCCAGCCCGTGCCCAGGCGGAGCTCAAGGAGAGCCTCCAGAAGGATTACCTGTCCACGGAGTACGGCGAGGACTTCGAGTGGGGCAGCTTCCCGGCGGCCACGTACGGCGACCTGGAGCCGTGGCTGACGCGGGTCAGGGAGGGCGACCACGGCGCAATTCTTACGGAGAAGCCCATCACGTGGGTCATGACCAGGGGGACAACGGGGAAGTCAAAGGTTGTGCCTGTGACCCGCAGGCACATGGATCACCTCGTCCGTGGCGGCTCAAGGGCGGTCATCAACTTCGCTATGGCCAACGGGGGCCTTGAGACCCTGGCTGGGGGCGTACTGAACCTCCAGTTCCCCAGCAACACGAGGGTTATGGAGGACGACGGCCGCGAGGTGGCATATGGGTTCAGCTCGGGGACGTACGCTAAGCTGAACCCAATGATGGCGGGGCTCAGGCTTGTTCCACGCCAGGAGGAGATAGACGCCCTGGAGACAGGGCTATCCGTTAGGGACTGGGAGAGGCGCTACGAGTTCATCTACCATAAGGCCAGGGAGGAGAAGATCGTCACCGTCATGGGCGTGGCCCCCGTCCAGACGGGGTTTGCCAGGTACGTCAAGAGGAGGCACGGCGTCCACCCCAGGGACCTCTGGGGCTTGAAGGTCATCTACACCACAAGCGTCGCCAAGATCCAGACGAGGTACGCCCCGGTCCTCAGGAACATGTACGGGGACGTGCCCGTCGTGGAGATGTACACGGCGACCGAGGGCGCGTTCGGGCAGCAGATAGACGGGCTCCCTTACTGGGTGCCCAACTACGACCTGTACGTGTTCGAGGTGCGGACGAGGCGCGGCCTCAAGCCCATGCATGAGCTGCGGCGCGGCAAGTGGGGCAGGCTTGTGGTGTCCACCCCCATGTTCCCGAGGTACATGATCGGTGACCTTGTTGAGGCCATGGGTAAGAACTACTTCAGGGTCTTCGGGAGGGACAGGCCACTGGTGGAGCTGGAGCACAGGCTCTACAGGGCGGCGTTCGGCTGGCTGCTCTAGGGCGCGGGGTTGGTTCCCCTGACCATGAGGGCCCTCAGCACTATTATGAGGCCGAGGCCGATGACGAAGAAGGCCCACGTGTCCCTGATGTCGAACACTATGTTGGCTCCCAGGAACGCGATGAAGGCCCCGCCCACCAGGTAGCCGAACCCTTGGTCAAGGACGCCGCTTTTACTGTACTGCCAGAGGCCCCTCAGGATCAGTATGACGCCTATGCCTAGGAGGAAGACGCCGCCCATGTCGGCCCAGGGGTAGTAGCCCATGTTTCTGAGGGCGAAGCTTACGCCCAGCCAGACGACGACGAGGCCGCCTGTGATGGCTCCGGCCTGGTCGTCCTCATGTTTCTCGTCCTTCTCGTTCTTCTCGTTTCTCTCGTCCTTCTCATCTTTCTCGTCTTTCTCTTCGCGTCTCCTCACGGGTCGGAGCCGAGGCTCCTTGAGTGAAGTTTGGCACTTGGAGCAGAACTCGTCGTCCTCGCTCACCTCTTTTCCGCAGACAGGGCAGTAGGGCACAAGAATTCACCTATTCTAGGTGAAGTTAAAAACTGCGTTTAAAAACGTTCCCTACTTCCCCGGTGCCCTAAGCTGATGAACCAGGGCTGAGGAGGCGAACAGGAGGACCGAGAGGGCCAGCCACCCAGCAGCGTAGCCCGCGGTAACGTCCTTGACCAGGCCCAGGGCGAAGGGCAGTACAAGGGCCCCCATGGACGCGAAAGTGTTGTGGATGCCCGATATGCTGCCCGCCGCCTCGGTGCCGAAGATGTCCGGAATTATTGTGAAGGCCGGGCTGCGGACGAAGTTGATGAACCAGCCCAAGATGAAGACGGAGGCGTAGACGACCGGCCCCGCCAGGGTCTGCGTGAACACTAGAAGGTCCAGCGCCATGAGGGTGAGGCTGGCCAGGATCACGGTCTTCTTACCCACCTTGTCGGAGACCACCCCGCCTAGGGGGTTGGCGAACATGCCGGCGAGGTTGAAGAGGCTCAGGGCGCCGCTGGTGGCCACAACGCTGAGACCGTACTCCTCCTTGAGCACAAGGGGCAGCCACGCGATGAAGGTGTAGTAGCTGCCCAGCCTAACGAACTGAGTGGACGCCAGGAACCAGAAGTCCCTGTTCCTGAGAGGCAGCGAGCCGAGGCTGATGCTCCCATAGGTGCTCTGGTCCCTGTCCCTGAGGAGGACCCAGACCAGGGCCGCGCAGACCAGCCCCGCGGCCCCTATGGCCTCGGCCGTCAGTCTCCAGCCCAAGCCCAGGTTCAGGAAGGGCGTGGCCCATGAGGCTACTATGAGGCCGAGGCTGCCACCTATGTTGAGTATGCCCAGGGCTGTGCCGCGTTCATCGGATTTGTACCACGCGGAGACCAGGCGTACGCTGGGCACGAAGACCCCTGCGCCCAGGAGCCCGGTCAAGAACCTCGTCACAAGGGCTAAGGCTATCCCTCCGCTGAACCCGAAGAGGATTGTGGACGCGGAGACGCCGAGGACGCTCAGGGCTATGACGGGTCTGCTGCCTCGCCTGTCAGCCAGGACGCCCCAAGGTATCTGGCCCAGCGCGTACCCTGTGAAGTAGGCCGACATCAGCGCGCCTGCCTGGCTGTAGCTTAGGGCCATCTCCGCCTTTATGGTGTCCAGCACGTTGCTGTAGGCGCTGTTCATTACGCTGAGCGTCGCGAGGGCTATGAATCCGCCCAGGAGCACTCCCGGGTACCTCAGCACGTCCTTGAAGCCTATTTCTTTTCTCCTCCCTCCTTTTCTCTAATGAGCAGGATCGCGGGCAGGGCCGGAACGTTGAGACCGGCCATGAGCAGCATTATGGTGGACACCGGGAGGAGCCCTGAGAGGAGCCCCGCCAGGAAGCAGCCGGCGGCGGACCCCAGGTCCCAGAAGCCCTCCATGAAACCCATGGCCAGGGTCTTCACCTCGGGCCTCACCTGGCTTATGAGGGCCGCCCACTCCAGGGTGGCGCGGCTTCCCCACGCGGCCCCGTAGAGGACCACGGCGACTGCGATGGGGACGTAGCCGGTGAAGCGGGCCAGTATCAGGAAGACGAAGACGATGACCGCGAATGTGGCGAGGAGAGCCTGCTTCCTCCCAACACGGTCCGAGAATGAACCCACGGGTATCTTGACGGCTGTGTTGGCCACACCCATAGCCGAGAAAAGGGCAGCGACGTGGCTTGCCTGGAAGCCGAGCTGGTTGACGGCGTAGAGGCTGAACAGTGTGTTGAATGTGTTGTTGCCGGTGGAGTAGAGGACCCTTATGAATGCCAGGGCCGCGAAGTTCCTGTTTGAGATGAGGCCGCGCAGCGACTCGGCCGTCGGCGTGTGCCGGGCTGGAACCTCCATTCCTCCTAGGCTCAGGTCCTTGGTGAAGAACCAGAACAGCACCAGCCCGGCCAGCGGAAAAACGAAGGACATGTAGAACATGCGCCTGTAACCCAGAGACGAGACGATGAGGCCGCAGAGCGCTGGCCCGAGGAAGCTGGGGACGGACATGATGGTCATGTGTCTGCCCAGCGCCTCACCCTGCCTGTCCTCTGGGGCTAGGTTGCTGTTGATGGCCGTGACCAGCTGGAAGAAGGTTCCCGTCGCCAATACTTGGACGGCTGGTATAACCCAGAAAAAGGCTGGACTAGGGGCCACGCCGTACAGTAGAAGGGCCGCCGACTCCGACAGGAAGGCCAGGGCGAGCATCCTCTTCTCACCCACTCTCCGTGCCATTAATGTGAGCGGCAAGCGTAGCAGGACTAGGAGCGCCGCCTGTAGTGAGAGGATGCCTCCTATCTGGAACACGGTGGCCCCGACGTCCCTCATGTGGAGGGTTAGGACGGGGCTGACCACCGACGCGCCCATGTGGAAGAGGAACCCGCTGAAGGCTACGACGTAGAAACTCAGGGGTAGCCCCCCCAGAAACCTGTTGGGCGACAAGACGCAACCTGATACCTGCGACCGTAAAATAAAGTTGTCTAATACGCGGCTAATTATTTAGATAATAAAAGGGGGGTTAGATGACTACCTTTTTCATCTCGTCTGCCTTTAGCAGGTTCTGCCACTTGGACGTGGTGTCCTCCTGGACCTCGGCGACCTCGGCCTCGGTCATGTGGCGGAACCTGGCCTGGGGCTTCAGGTACTCTGTGACGGGCTTGAGCTCCTTGGGCTTGTAGTTCAGCTTGAAGTCTTTGCCGTTCATGATCTCGTAGAGCGGCCATATCCCTGCCTGGACTCCGGCTCTGGCGATCTCTATGGTCTTCTCGGGCTCAAACCTCCAGCCAACGGGACACGGGCTCTGGATGATGATAATCCTGAACCCCTTGATGGTCTTGGCGTAGTTCACCTTGGCTATCAGGTCCTCCGGGAACGCGACGCTGGCAGTGGCCACGTAGGGCACGTAGTGGGCGGCGAAGATGAAGGGTATGTTCTTCTTGGGCTGTCCCTTGCCTCTGCTCTTTGGGCCCACGGGGTTGGTGCTAGTTATGGCGTACTTGGGTGTCGCCCCGCTGCGCTGGTTGCCCGTGTTCATGTAGGCCTCGTTGTCCTTGGTGATGACGAGTATGTTCTCGTTCCTCTCGGCGGCCGCACTCAGACCCTGGAACCCGATGTCGTAGGTTCCACCGTCGCCGAAGAAGCCGACCGCCAGGACGTCTTCCCGGCCGATGGCTTTCAAGCCCCTCGAGGTTCCTGTGAGGAGGGCACCGCCCCCCTCGAAGACTCCTCCGATCGTCGGGGTCGCCGTGACGGTGTCAGGACAGCACGGGACCCCGTGCCTTATGACGTTGTGGCCTAGGGCCTTGAATGCCAGCCTGGCTGCGAGGGCGGCACCGCATCCCTGGCAAGCACTGCCGGGGGTGATGCCTAATTCTTCCATCGGTATCTGGGCCCTGGTTATTCTTTCACTCATCTGTTTTTCACCTACTTCGCTCCTCTTAAACCCATGTCACCGGTTCCTCTATCTTCTTGCTCTTGACGGCCTTCAGGGTCTTGTCCCCGATCATCTCGAAGTCGTGGATGCGTACCTCCTTGCCGCCGAGCCCGGCGTGGAACTGCAGAGTCATGGGCCTCTCCTTCTGCTTGAGGTCGTACAGGGTGTCCCTCATCCTCTGGTAGACTGGGCCGCCCTTGCCCGGGCAGATGCTCCTGTCCACGATGGCGATGGCGTCCAGCTTCTTGCCCCACTCCTGGAAGTCCTTCACGGGGAAGGGTATGTAGCTCCTGAGCTTGATGAGGCCCACTTTCTTGCCCTC
Organism: Bathyarchaeia archaeon; assembly: GCA_036396185.1. GTDB lineage: Archaea > Thermoproteota > Bathyarchaeia > TCS64 > TCS64 > RBG-16-57-9. The sequence goes on from DASWLJ010000127.1 coordinate 15,322, forward strand.
CTTCTGCATCTTCTCGACGGCCGCCTTGCAGGTGCCGGCGATGGTGCCCATGGCGACGATGGCGACGTCCACGTCGTCCATCATGTAGGGCTCTATCATGGCGTTGCCGTACCGCCTGCCGAAGGTCTTCTCGAAGCTGTCCATTACCTCCTGGTGGACCTCCTCGATCTTGAGGATGGCGTCGTGGTGGACCTTCCAGGGTAGCTGGGGGTCCCTGTCCTCGCCGAATCCCCTGCCGAAGGATGCGGGGTTGACCTTGTCGGGCAGGACCTCGGGCATGGCTTTGTTCTTCGGGAGCCACTCGTCCACAAGTGCCTGGTCCGGTATCTCCACCGGCTCGGCCGTGTAGCTGAGGACGTATCCGTCGTAGCCGACGGCGATGGGTATCCTGATCCTGGGGTCCTCTGCGACCTTGTAGGCCATGAGTATGCTGTCCAGAACCTCTTGGGCGTGCTCCACGTACCAGTGGCCCCAGCCCGTCCACTCCTGGCTCATGAGGTCGCTGTGGTCCGGCTGCATCCCCTTGTAGCCCCTGTGCACCACGGCCATTACGACGGGAAGCCTTCCGCTACCAGTCGTCTGCATTGGGTGGTGCATGTAAAGGAGCCCGGGGCCGCTGGTGCACGTGAAGACACGTGCACCTACCCTAGAAGCCCCCTGTACCACTACCTGGCTTGTGAGCTCGCCCTCGACGTTCACGAAGTCAAAGTCCCACTCGGCGTTGGCGTGCATCTCGGAGAGGTACTCTGTGATTGTAGTCTGGGGCGTGATGGGGAACGCGCTGGCCACCTGTACGCGTGCGAGCTTGCACGCCGTAGCGGCGGCCTTGTTTCCTACCATTACTTCGTATGACATCTTTCTATGCCTCCACTCTCACCATCTCTATGGCCTTGACGGGGCACTCGTTGGCGCAGACACCGCAGCCCTTGCACTTCCTGTACTCGATGGAGGGCTTCTTCTTAGCCTCGTCCCACTGGATGGCCGTCTCGGGGCAGAAGAGCCAGCAGTTCTTGCAGCCGATGCACTTCTCGACGTCGATCTCGGGTGTGAAGACGCGCCAGCTTGAGACATCCTTCAGGACGCCGTAGCCGCCGACGTTTAGGTCCGCCTTCTCCTGGGTACCTGACTTGACGACTGCCTGTATGGGCCCCTTGACCTCCGCGTAGCTCCTCCGGACGGCGGCGATGTTCATGTCGCCCAGCCTTCCGGGGAAGTACTTCTTGATGGCCTTCTCGATGCTCTCCAGCTTCAGGGCGCCTGTGATCTTGACGAAGGCTCCTAGGATGGCCGTGTTGGTGATGGGCCTCCCCAGGACCTCGAGGGCTATTGTGGTGGCGTCGACGGTGGCGACCTTGAAGTTTCCGCCCAGCTTGACTTCCTCGGGCTTCTGGGCCGTGTTCAGGAGGACGATGCCGCCGGCCTTGAGGCTTTCAACGACTGACTGCTGCTTAGCAATAAGGGGGTCTAAGACGATGCTGATGTCAGGCTCGTGAACAAGCATACGCTCCCGGACGCGCTGATTGTCTATTCTGACGAAGGCAGTGAGAGGCGCCCCACGACGCTCGGTGCCGTACATGGGTATGGCCTGGCTGTACTGGCCTTCCTCATACGCCGCAGTGGCGAGGATCCTTGAAGCTGTTACCGCTCCCTGGCCGCCCCTGCCGTGCAACCTTATCTCGATCAAATTGTTCCCTCTTTGAATCGTTATCCTACCCCTCTTGAGTTAATAAGAATAACGATTTCAAATCAAACGATCAATACAAGCATTTAAAGTATTCCTAATACGTCCAGTCTCGACGTGCCTCCACTAATTATTTGGTTTCATCTACGGGGACTGGGACAAAACGTGTTCTACGTTTAACCTTTTTATTGGACAATGTGATAACATGTTGGACTAACCATGATGGTGGAGAGGGAGCTGGGCTTCCGCAAGATGCTGGAAAAGAGCATCGTCGAGAACATTAAGATAGAGCATAAGGTAGTACTCAAAGAACAGTACCTGACGGCCTACGACATACTGCGCGACAGCCTGGACACAGGGATCACACCGTGCCTCATCGGGCCCCCGGGCGTAGGCAAGAGCCTTCTAGCCCGCAAGGTCGCGGAGGACACGGGCCGCACGTTCCACGAGGTGTTCTTCGACGAGAACGTGACCCCCAGCCGCCTCATAGGCAGCTTCGACCCCGCCCTCGTAGTCAGGAACGGCCGCAACGTCAGCAGCTTCGAGCCCGGCCCCCTCATCCGGTCCATGGTGGAGGGTGGCCTCTTCGTCGCCCAGGAGCTCAACAGAGCCACAGAGTTCTGCCAGAACAGCCTCATCAGTCCCCTGGAGGAGCGCCACTACCACCTGTTCCCCCTCGGAATGATCAGGGCCCACGAGAACTTCGCGTTCGTGGCCACCCAGAACCCCATAGAGACCTCCGGGACCTACAGGCTCAGCAAGGTACTCGTGGACCGCATAGGGTGCTGGATCAGGCTCGGGTACCCTAACAGGGAGACGGAGATAGAGATCATCAAGGAGAACACCCCATCCTTCAGTCTCCCCGTGAGCGCCCTGGACAAGATATACGACATCGTGAACGAGACGCGCCACAACCCGGCCTTCGAGATCCCGGCGTCCCCCAGGTCAGGCATCTTCCTCACCAAGCTCGTGAACAAGTACCTCTCAAGGTTCGAGGACGAGAACGCTGCAATCAGGTTCTTCGCGCCTGCCGTCCTAAGCAAGGAGATGAGGGTCAGGGAGGAGGGTAAGACGGTCTCCATGCTCATTGAGGAGATCGTTGAGAGGAGACTCGCTTAGGTGTCCGACAACGCTTACATGACGTACCCCTTCCAGTTTGTGCACTACTTCATACCAGAGTTCATAACCCGGATGAGGATGCACCGGGAGGTTGAGGACAAGCCCAGCCCGAGGCAGGGCATCACCATGGGCAGGTTACTCCTGGCGCCCTTCCTGAGGCAGGGTTACCTGAGCTTCAGCGACCTCCTCAACACGGCTGTGGTCACGAGCGGCGCGGACAGCCAGAAGATCGCCGAGAAGATAGCCGTTGAGATCATGGTGAACGCACAGTACGAGGACGACAAGCCCCAGTACGACATGAGCGGCGATGACCTCCTCGGCCTCCTATCTAAGGCCACCCAGGACACCGTGTACGTGACGCCGTTCGGCAAGGGCCAGGAGAACGACTTCGCTGCCGCCCACAACTCCGACGTGGACGTGTTCACCCAGTACAAGAACGAACCCGACATAGGCGTCGGGCCGGGGGAGGACGAGCTCATCAAGGCCGGCGTCAAAGTCATGAAGGGCACCAAGGACGAGGAGATGCGGAGGCTCCTAGCCGAGATACTGAAGGATAAGCTCCTGAAGATCGGCCGCGAGTTCGAGCGCCGAGAGGAGTGGGCCAAGCACAGTACTCTAACGCCCTTCCAGTCAGGTGAAGACCCGGATCTGATCGACGAGGAGCGGAGCTTGGATAACATCTTAGATCTGGGTCGCCAGATCGAGGAGATAAGGTACGACGACTTCCTGATGCGGCAGAGGGAGAAGCAGAAGCGGCATATCATTTTCATCCTGGACATCAGCAACACCATGTTCTACGACCTGGAGGGTATCAACAGCATCAGCTACAGCGTCCTAAGCATGGTGCCCCTCATATGGGGTCTGCGGCGGGAGAAGTACGGGCTCTGCCTATACGAGTCCAATAGCCATGTCATCAAGGACTTCTTCGAGGAGGCCAACCTGAACAACGTCATGGAGGACCTCATCACAATGGTGACCATGACAACCACGGAGATGGAGCGCAAGTTCAGCGGAGGATTCACCAGCATGACGTGGGGAGGCACGGTGCCGGGGAAGAGCCTCCAGTGGGCCTACGAGGAGATCACGGATATCAGCGACCGCAGCGATAGGATGGTGTTCATCTTCAGCGACTTCGTGTTGACGCAGCCCGGGGAGGCCACGGAGCAGAACATCCAGAACTACCACATCATCGACCGGATGACGGAGCTAGGAGTACGCGTATGTGCCTGCGTGTCGCCCCTTGCCAGGAAGAGCATCTTTAGTCCCTACACGAAGGAGAGCTTAGAGAAGCTGAGGAGGATAGGCGTCAAGATGATCGACACCTACAAGCCCAGCAAGTTCCTAGACGAGGTGCACGATTTTATCGAGGAAGGCTAAACTCCCTCGGTTGCTTTCCTTCCACGAGAATTACATTTTCTTTCCATTCTGTCCTTCACCCGTATAATTCTCATCGTAGATCAATAACTAAAAGAGAAAATAACATAACAATGGGGAAGCTCTCATGTTGTAGGGAAATATCATCAATCTTTCTCAATGGTCAATGATAAATAGATGTCTGTAATTTCCATTCAGGTGACCTGTATAACGAATAGAGGAGTATCGGAGCGGATTTTTCCTTCATAGAACCTTAAATGATGGGGGTGTTTCATCACCTTTCTGGTCTCAACATCATCAATCAAGTAATGTAAGCGGTCTGCGGCGGTCAACGTCATTCATGGCCAGAAGTTATTCTCGTGTGCGCTTCTCACTGGCCATGCCCACGATCCCACCGAGCTGCACAAGCCTCGACGCGTGCCGTGACCCTGTGGGAACGGTTCTCGTCTTTACTCCCCTGTTCTGAGCCACCTGCAACAGCCTCTGGGCTCTACCCCGGTGCCTCCTCGTGAACTCATCTGTCACAAGGATATAATCGGGAGACTCGTCGCCGTAGACTCTGGCCTCGACGTCATTCAGTGACAGCATCAGTGTGTCTATGCCCTCTGAGGTGTTCAGACGTTTCTCTAGGACCCCCATGATCTTGTCCAAGTCACCCTCGGAGGCCTCCGAGAGCCTGGACCTGAACTCATCCGACGCCGCGAGTGTTCTGACCTCCTCCGCTGTCCGCGCCCTTCCCTGAATATGGATGAGGGTCACGGTGTTCAGCTCCCACCCTCTGAGCAGCCAGTCGTGGTGTCGGCCAACGTGGCCCATGAACGCATTGTAGAGGGCCTTGTCCTCCGTGGCCACCAGCACGGTCTTGACCCCCTCCTTCAAGCGGGGTCTGAGCTGGTCCACGATGGCATCGTGGAAGCTGTAATTGGTCCCGCTCAGCGTCATATGTGGACCTGGTTTAACCGACTCGCTGAATACGTCCCAGATGTATGCCGCTCCCTTTTCTAGGCCCACCAGAACGGCTACGGGGTACCCTCGTCTTCTCTTGGGCATCAAGGATGATTCGGGTGCGCGGGTTTAAAGGGTTGAGCCGGACATGCCTGTGAGCTCCAGCACGTTGTCGTGAAATATGCGCTGAAGGTCCTCGTCCTTGAGCACGCCTTCGGCCTTCAGCTCCCTACACGCCTGTACCTGGGCCTCAAGGATGTTGAACCTCCATCCCCGTGGGAAGAATGTGCTGTCGGTGCCGAAGAGGACCTTGTGGCTGCCCCCCGCCTGCACGGCCTTCCTGAATATCTGTTTGAGGTCCAGGTCGTAGGGCATGTACTTCATCCAGCTGTTGCTGCCGCTGCTGTCCATGTAGACGTTGTCGGCCTGGTACTGCATGAGGAGGACCTCCCGAAAGAAGCCGGCGCCGAAGTGTGCTATGATGAACTTGAGGTCGGGGTAGTCGCGGCTGGGCACCTGGATGTCTATGGGATTGCCGTTCCTCAGGTCGGCCTGGCTGCCTATGGTGATGCCGAAGTGGAGGAAGACCACCATGCCGTTTCTGAGGCACTCGTCGTAGACTGGGTAGACGGCCTCGTCGTAGACCTTCATGCCTCTCCAGGAGCTGGGGTACAGCTTTACGCCTCTTAGGCCGTCGCGGGCGGCCTCCCTGACCTTGGCTGGGGCGTCAGGCTGCGCTGGGTCGATGTTCCTGAACCCCATGAACCTACCTGGGAACCGCTTTGAAGCCTCCTTGAACTCCTCGTAGGCGTCGTCGCCCACCATGACGCCCATGGCTTCGACGCCGTACCTGTCCAGCTCGTCCACCCAACGCTGGGCCGTGTCCCAGTTCTCGTCGGGGAGCTCGAAGCCCTTCATGTCGGTGCGCGTGTTGAGCCTCTTGGCGAAGCTCTCCATGGTGCGGCCCCTCTCGGCCCACGATCTTAGCGTCTGGGACCCGAAGTAGTGGCTGTGGGCGTCCACCACGGGTACGCCAGCCCTGCTGATCATGGGTAACCCCACGCGGCCCCGGAAATATAAACCGATCATGGGGCTTCAGCACTCTTCGGCAATCACTGTGATAAGGCGCCAAGTGTTTAGGTGAGTTGATGGGCTCGGCAAGAGTCAGGCGCGGCTTCCTCGTCTACGGGTTTCTATGCCTGGCTTGGTTCCTGCTACGGTCGGGGCTGAAGCCGTCCCGGGCCCAGTACCCGTGCCAGGTGGCGGCGAGGCTTAACGCCGACCTGTGGGTGGCTGCGTACGTGTTACCCGCATTCAAGTCGTGCCCCATCAGGGCGCGCCTGGGTGGCAGAGGGGCGGCTCTGCTGGTGGTCGCAGCATTGGTGGCCGGTGTCGGGTATATTAGTCTCCGAGGGGGAACAGGTATTGATACTTTGAACCCCTCAAACAGGCTGCAGCTGGAGTCGGTCGAGGCCTCAGTGCTACCAGCCTCAGACATATACGCGGTTACGGGCACGGACGGGGCCGACGACGGCTTCGAGAGGCTGCTCGGATTGATGTCCGAGAACGGCCTCAAGTTCTACAACTCGTCCAGGGTGACAGGCCTGGGAGGACCGGGCGGCCTCATCTCGGCCGACGACGTGGTCATCATCAAGGTGAACAGCCAATGGGACCAGCGAGGAGGCACCAACACGGACCTGGTGAGGAGAATCATACAGGCCATAGTTGACCATCCAGACGGGTTCAGGGGCGAG
>DASWLJ010000128.1:0-4162 GCA_036396185.1 Bathyarchaeia archaeon
GTTATCCACGAAAACGCAGCCCGTAACAGCGTACCCATTCACACGCTCACCCACGATAAGCCCTTTCCCGTAGTTGTTCTTCACCAACACACCCGACATGGCGAACTCTCCTCCATTAATCACAACTCCATGGTAAGTGTAAGGAGCAGGAGGACCGTTCGCCCCCCCGTTAAAAATTATGCCTCCAGTGATCTCCATATGGGGGCTGAAGCCCTTTGCTACGAAGATGTTTCCCTCGATACAGGAAGCAAACCAGCTTCCAGTTAGCGTTACAAAAGTATTGTCCCTGATCACTAGTCCTTGTTTAGAACTGTCGCAAGCCCCACCAGTCACAAACAACTCCCGGTTGGGCAGGGCTTTTCGGGATACGGGGCGGTCAACCCGTATAGCGTTGTCTAAATCGATTAAATCGCAATCTTTTATCCAGATGCCTCCCGTGTTCCCCGCTAAATGTACTCCAACTGAACCCTTTGGCTTACCGATTCCAGGCATTCGACAATTAGATATCCACACGTCGGTTGAGTTACTTAGCTTGATCCCGTCCCCCTTGAAGTTCCAGAATTCCAAGTCTTGAAATCGGAGACTGCCACAAGCGCCTATATTACCTGGGCTGGCTACTAGTATGCCAGTACCAAACTTGGGTCGCGGTGTGGCATTGCTTGTATCTATGTGAACTCGCTTGATTGTTAGGAAATTTGTTATGCCGGTGATGAGTTTGAAGGCAGTACTGGTTTTGTTCATATCTACTGTTGCGTTGATGAAAAGATCAGTGACTTCATAGGAGAAGGCTCCGTTGTCCCACTCAAAGAGGTTTCTATCAAAGTTCCATAGTAGAAAGGTGTTCTGTCCCGCGCCGCGTATCTTTGAAGGCCCTCCGTGCTTTACATGCAGTGTCTTGTTGATGACGTAGGTTCCGGCTGGGATGTAGATTGATCCTCCTCCAGCGGTCTGGATCAAGTCTAGTCTTTCTTGTATAGCCTGGGTTGCGTCTGATCCGTTGCCTAGAGCGATGGATAGGTTTCCTTCCGGCTTGGTTATATCATATTCAGTTAAAACCATGACGTATAACTTGGTTTAGAGGATAAAAGGAATATTACTTTAAAGTTGTGCGCGCTACCCCGGCTAGTGTTGGGCTCAATGGAGGTAAACCATATACAGTTTGGCGCGCATCCTAGACCCATGAAGAGGATAGGGATGCTCACCATCGGTCAGAGTCCGAGGACCGACATCCTGCCCACCCTGACGGAGATACTGGGCGGGGGCGTCGAGATCGTGGAGGCGGGGGCCCTGGACGGCAAGACCATGGACGACGTCAAGCGGATACCTCTGAACCCTGAGGACTACATCCTTGTGAGCAGGATGAGGGACGGCACAGAGATAAAGATCACGAAGAAGTACGTCCTGCCTCTCATGCAGGGGAAACTGGATGAGCTGGAGGCCAAGGGCGTGAGGCTCACCGTGGTCATGTGTACAGGCAAGTTCCCCCAGTTCAAGAGCAAGGGGCTGGTGGTCACCCCAAGCGAGATGCTGAAGGGCGTCATCGAGGGCAGCCTCAAAGAGGGGAAGCTGGGTGTGGTCTACCCGGCCAAGGAGCAGATCAGCTACGCCGAGAAGGACTTTGGGCGACCCGGCGTGGAGGTATACGCCGACTACGTCTCACCCTACGAGCCAAAGGACGTGGAGGGCCTTGTGAAGCGGCTTAAGAGGGAGAACCCCGACATCGTTTTCCTAAACTGCTTCGGGTTCCCCACCGAGCTCAAGATGAGGGTCTCGAAGGAAACTGGGAAGCCGGTCATCCAGAGCAACACCCTCGTAGCCAGAATACTGAAGGAACTGGTCTCTGGCTAGGGTCTCCACCCTTTTCATAATCACCTTGGAAAGTATCCGCCATTAATCCGCAGCTGTTGAGTCTAATTTTCCTCAGGCTCGTCGAACAGCTGGTCCCCCGGGATGGGTCCCTCATCCTCCTCCTCTTCAAACCACTCCTCCTTGGTTTTCTCGTGTGGGAGCTTTCTATCTGGTTTGAGCCTGTGGGCTACTATGTAACGCTCGGCGCTTCCCTTGCGGCTGGCGAAGGGCTTAAAGTTTTTCACGGACTCGAAGACGTCCTGAACCTCCTGTAAATACTTTACGTGTTCTCCGCCCTGGAATATCTTGGCCACGAACCAGCCGTCCTCCTTGAGCAGCTTATCAGCTATCCTCAACGCTATTCTCGCTAGGTGAATCTGCCTGAACTGGTCCACCTCCCATTGCCCTGTCACGTCAGGGGCCATGTCCGAGAGGATGACGTCGGCTTTTCCGTCGAAGCGCTCCAGTATCTCCCTCTGGACCTCAGGGTCTCTGACGTCGCCCACTATTGTGGCGACGTTGGAGGCGGGCAGAGGCTGTATCTCCTCCAGGTCCACGCCGAGAACTAGGCCGTCGTCCTGCGTCAGCTCCGAGGCGACCTGGAGCCAGCCGCCGGGCGCCGCGCCGAGGTCAAGAACGTTCTTTGCCCCATTGAATATGTTGAACTTTTTATGGATCTGTTTGAGCTTGTAGCTGGCCCTACTCCTGTACCCCTCCTCAACGGCCTTGAGGTGGTAGTACTCGCTCTTACGCTCATGGATCCATCTTCCGGACATATTGTTTCAGGGCTCAAGGTGCCGCTGCTGTTTATGAAGGTTTATCCTCCATCACTTTATACATGTCCGCCCTCACTGGTTCAGTGTTGCGTGATGAGTATGACCAAGACAGCGGAGAACCTTAAGGCGGCCTTCGCCGGGGAGAGCCAGGCCAACAGGAAGTACCTGGCATTCGCCAAGAAGGCCGACGATGAGGGCTACCCTCAGGTAGCTAGACTGTTCAGGGCGGCCGCAGCCGCGGAGACGGTCCACGCCCACAACCACCTGCGCGTCATGGGGGGCGTGAAGACCACGGCCGAGAACCTGCGGGAAGCCGTGGACGGGGAGACCCACGAGTTTAAGGTAATGTACCCGGAGTTCCTGGCTGACGCCGCGGAGGAAGGGGAGAACCAGGCCAGCTGGAGCTTCAACGTGGCCAACGAGGTGGAGAAGATACACGCCGGCCTGTACAAGAAGGCCGCCGAGGCGCTTAAGCAGAAGAGAGATATCCCGCAGACGGAGTTCTACGTCTGCAAGGTGTGCGGTAACACCGTGGAGAACAAGCCACCCGAGAAGTGCCCCATCTGTAACGCCCCCGCCAAGAGCTTCGACAAGGTGGCTTAGCCGCCTAACAGTTTTTTCAGTTCGTCCACGCCAGCGTCCGTCTTGATGGCCCTGTCGCTGTAGTGAGCCTGAACCACCCTGAATCCGGCCGACCTTATCCTGCTCAGGGCCTCCTCCGTTGAGATGCTTGGAGCTCCCGCCAGTGAACATATTTTATCTATCTCGTAGAAGCCGGGGGGGTAGCCTATCTCGGCCGACGCCTTCTCCAACAGATCAGCCGCCCTTGACTGGACGAGGTGCTCAAGTTTCGTTGCCTCCTCCCGCATAGCCTCTGTGAAGGACTCGTCAGCTAGCTCCCCCAGCCACATTGGTCCACCCACCGCCATGAGCGTCCCGCAGCCGGGGCACGGCTCTGCACTGTTGTTTTCCGAGGTCTCCCTGTGCAGGCACATTGGGCAGTACTTTATGAACCCCATCTGGGCCAGCGCCTTGTCCGCTCCCTTGGCCCCCTTATCGAGTCTAGTGTACACCCTGACATAGTGGTCAGCATAATAACTGAACACCGGGGTCGCAGCCGTCTCGTAGACGGCGGCTCTGCGCACCAGGGCGCCGGCGACGAGCCTCACGGCCACCTCGTGGCAGAACTCACCCTGCAGAGGGCGTCCTCCATACTTTCTGAGGCATGCTCGGGGATTCACGCCGCAGAGAGGAGCCATATCCGTGGCCGTGACGGCTAATATCCCGTGATTCACCGTGGTGGATATAGCCGGGTCTATGAAGGGCGCCGGCGACCCGTACGGGTCTACGTCAACGTAGCTGAACCTGCCGCCGGGGTACCCGTGCAGGCTGAGGAGGAGGCTTGCGTCCAGCAGCCTAAGGCGAACCAGGTCGGAGACGCCGTTGAGCCGCGAGTTCACCTGGGCCACATTGAGGGCTGTGGGGCTCAGGTCCCCCATCACCACGCTGGCTACGCCCTCAGCCTCCAGGGCCAGCCT
>DASWLJ010000129.1:0-18278 GCA_036396185.1 Bathyarchaeia archaeon
TCCTGAACTATTGCGTGTGTGAGCTCAACGAGCGTCGGGTAGGTCTCAAGCTCCTCGGCGATCCTGGTCTCCAGCCACCTAACGCAGAGGGTCTCGGCCGAGGTCAGTTTGTTGCTCAGGTCGCCCAGGGCGTCCACGAGCTGTGTGTACTCCCCGTGCGTCAACCCGTCGCCGAAGGACCAGTTCTCTGAGACGTTGATGCCCACGTTCTTCGGGTTCCTCTCCCTGATTATCCGGGCAAGGCACTCGTACTGTTCCTCCTTCTCTGGGTCCCAGACGCCCTCGTAGAAGTCCCCGAACCCGTACCTGTACACGGCGAGCCTATCCACCCTGTCAGGCTTCCTGTGGAACATGAGTATTGTTCGGCGCCTGGCGTACAGGTTGGGCTCCGGTAGGAGACTCATGATTACGGGGTCCTCGTTGTACTCCCGGGCTATGACGAGCCACATATCGATGCCGCACTCGTCCATGAGCCTCGGGAGCAGGGTCTCAAGCCGTTTCTTGAGCCATCCGTTGTAGACCTCCATCCGCTGCCTGAGGGGCAGAATCCTCTGCCTGTAGCTCTCAGAGCCAGGGTTCGTGTAGGGCGGGTAAAGTTTGTCGTCCATGGATCATAGGATGTTTCTGGGTAGAAAAAACTTCAGACGCCTTCACATAGAAGCCACTTCAGGTCCATGGTTTGATCAGTTTTATATGGGATGAACCTGCGGAACATGCTATGCGTGTTAAAGGCGCTAAACTGGTCTATTACTCCCCGACTGGGGCCTCCAGAAAGATAGCTGAGGCGGTGGCTGGGGGCTTGGGTAAGAGCCTTGGCCACGTGGACCTCACGAGCCCGGAGGAAAGCCTCGGGGTTGTTCTAGGGCGTGACGAGTTAGCGGTGATCGCTGTACCCGTATACGGTGGCCGAGTCCCCGTCACGGCCGCCAGAAGGCTGACGGCGGTGAGGGGAGAGGGCGGCCTCGCCGTAATATTGGTCGTCTACGGCAACAGGGCCTTCGAGGACGCCTTGGTGGAGCTGAAGGACATAGCCGTGGGGCAGGGATTCAGACCGGTCGCTGCCGCCGCCTTCATAGGCGAACACAGCTTCAGCACGGGTGACACACCCATCGCGCAGGGGCGCCCGGACGAGGTAGACCTGAGGAAGGCCGCGGCCTTCGGTGTGGACGTAAAGAGGAAGCTGGGCACGATAAAGGGGGAGATACCCGACCTCCGTGTCCCGGGTAACAGGCCCTACAAGGAGAGGAGCTCGCCCTCCGAGGGCACCTCCCCTGAGACGGACCCAGCAACATGTATCCTGTGCGGCGCGTGCGCCAAGGCTTGCCCCGCGGAGGCCATTACTGTATCCGATGTTGTGAGTACCCTCAAGGATAAGTGCACCAGGTGCACGGCCTGCGTCAAGGCGTGTCCGACGGGTGCTAGGGCCTGGGTTCACCCCGCGGTAAAGAAGACCGCGGCATGGCTCCACACGAGTTTCGGTGAAAGGAAGGAGCCTGAGCTCTTCCTATAAGAATAGTGGGTTTTAGCCTCCCCAGACTCGTTTGAAGAGCTTGACGAAGTTCAGGCCTAGTATCTTCTTTACCTCCTGGTCACTGTAGCCGCGGGCCACCAGCCCCATGGTGAAGTTGGGCATGTGCTCCAGCCAGGCGTAGCCCCACGTCTTGTCCATGGGGGTGAAGTAGTCCACGTCGATCCTGCTGGGGTTCTTGTAGATGAACGCGGCCCGGGTGATGCTGTTGGGGAACTCCAGGTCTGAGCCGAAGCCGGCGTGGTCCACGCCCACGATGTCCACGGTCTCGTCAAGCTGGTCCAGGGTGTCGTCGGTGATCGTGCTCTTGCCCGCCTTCTTGGCGAAGAAGGGGGTGACGCCAATGACCCCGCCCTTCTCGGCGCACGCCTGCATCATGTCGTCCGGCTTACCCCGCTGCCTGCTGTACTCGACGAAGCTGCCCCAGAGGCCGGTGGAGCGGTTCGCCCACTCCGCGTAGCCGCCCGGCCTCTCCGGCGCGCTCCTCCTGGGGATGATGTGGGTGAAGCTGACGGGGTCCTTGCTCTGCTCTATGGCGTCCCAGCAGGTCCGGTCCCCCGTGTGGCTGAGGTCGATGAGTACGCCAAGCTCGTTCATCCTCTGGACAACCTTCTCCCCGAAGATACTCAAACCTGGGTCCTTCCTCTCGCGGCACCCGGCGCCCACCTCGTTCTGGTAGTTGTAGGTTAGCTGCATCGCCCTGAGGCCGTGGTCGTAGGCTACGTCCAGTAGGTCGACGCTGCGCTCCAGGAACATGCTGTCCTGTGGCCCGTACATTATGCCGTGCTTGCCCTCCCTCTTGGCGCCCTCAATGTCAGCGGCCTTCCTCACGACGATGACGCGGCCGCTGTTCTTCTCGGCCCAGCGGTTGTACTCCATCAGCTCCTTGAAGGCCTCCGTGAAGCTGCGCTGCATGCAGACGGTCAGGTTGGTGGCGGTGAGACCGCCCTTCAGCACGTCGTCCAGCCACATGTTCTCTGCGACATAGTCGATGACTGCGACCACGCTGCTGTCTATGACTACGCTGTCTCTGTGGAGGGCCAGGGCGTGGTCCCTCTCGTCCCTGCTGAGGTCGAGGTAGCTTCTAGCCATATTGATCCCTCATAGCAACGACTGATGAGTATAAAAATTGGGTCACCCAGCCCCACCACACTATGCGCGGGGCGCATCGCCCCCGGCTGCGAGCCGCCTACCCTAAAACGCCGCTGACTCCCCTGCCCGCGGCGACGACGGTTACACCCCTAACCACCACCGCCTAAGAACCCAGAAAAAGCCTCCAAACCATAAAACAAGTCGAAAAACGGGGAATCGTGGTGGCGGTGACTACACCCCCCCTCCCCCCTACACACGCACACGCAGAGAGACACAAAGTAGTAGGACAGACCACTTACGTATCTCAGCACAGTTCAAGGTTCAACGAGAGCCCTTATAACAGAACCACCACAATACACACCCATGAGCAGCGTCCTAGACGACCCGGAGCACCTGAAGAAACACGACCCAGGCGACATGCTCGCAGCCATAACCCGGTTCCCCCAGAACGCCCGAAAAGCCGTAAAAGACGCCGAGAAACTGAACCTGAAGACCCATAAAAAAAGCTACAAAGGACTCATAGTCGCGGGGATGGGAGGCTCAGCCGTAGGAGGCCTACTGCTGAAGGACTGGCTGAAAGACACGTGCAGCGTACCCATCGAGGTGTCCAGAAGCTACACGCTACCCGCTTGGGCTAACAAGGACACCGTGGTGTACGCCGTAAGCTACTCAGGAGACACCGAGGAGACGCTGAGCCAGTACAAGGAAGCCGTCGACGCCGGGTGCCCCACAATATGCTTCAGCTCAGGTGGAAAGCTGGGGCAGAGCGCCGGCATCCACAAGACACCCTGGCTCAAGTACCCGAAAGGCTACAAGCCCAGAGCCGCCATAGCCCACCAGTTCTTCAGCCTAGCCACAGTAACCAGGAGACTGGGCCTGATAAGCGACGAGACGTGGAGCGAAGTCGACGACGCCATAAACACACTTCATGGCCTGAGCGCCGAGATGAGCCCCGCCGCACCCTCAGCCTCCAACCCCGGGAAGAGGCTCGCCGAGAGCATACACGGATACATACCATTCATCTACGGCCCAGAGGATCTGGCGACAGTGGCCTACCGCTACAGCACCCAGTTCAACGAGAACGGCAAGAGCCCAGCCGCCCACAGCTTCTTCCCAGAGGCGTTCCACAACAGCGTGGTGTCCACCGAGGCTCCGCGGGAGCTACTGAGCCGATGCTGCGCCGTGGTGATAAGGAGCCCCTTCGACGCCTCCAAGAAGGCGGAGCGGTTCACTGAGCTACTCGCCCAATCATACGGCAGGGTCGTCAAGGTCGAGGTCACGGGAGAAGGGAGGCTGTCCCGCATACTCAGCGCCCTCTACATTGGGGACTTCGCCAGCGCCTACCTCGGCATCCTGTACGGCCACGATCCGGGTTCAACGAAGTCCATCGATTATCTAAAACAGGCATAACACCATACCTATTGTAAAGGGTCATCGACCGATTCTAAGCGACTACAAGCTGGGCGCCGAACAGAAACCCTTCCCAGCAAAATCAAAGACATATAACTAAACCAAACATATATTGGTAGAAAGCGTCTCAGGCGTTGAGACTGAATTGGTGATCGAGGTGGACGACTCCGGGTGGGGAGACCTGATCGGAGGGGTAGTGATAGTCATGAGGCGCGTCGAGACGGGTGAGAGCCACGTCGGTCAGGTACCCTTAGAGTACTTCCGCGAACCCCAATTCAAGTACCAGGAGTACCTGAGGGTGGCAGCCCAGATCATCGTGGAGGGGCTGGACGCCCTCGCCGCCTCCAAGGACGAGTCTATTCACGTGTGCACAGGCTACGTGTTCACCGCAGCCAGGGAGACCCTCAGGGACCTCGGCTACCGTGTCCGTGAGGTCAAGATCACCGGGGCGACGCAGGAGCTCGCCGAACGCGAGTTCGTGAAGAGTCTAGCAGCCATTGGCGTGGGACCACCCGAAGCAGTGGCCTCGATGAGGAGCTTCAGCGGCTTCCTGGAGTGGGTGAAGAAGGATCAGAGGAGCAGGGAGAAGTACGTCAAGACGGGCTGGAGCTCCTGGAGCAGGTACAGAGGTGAAGACGGTTGAAGAAGAGACGTAACAGCATATCCATAGCTCTACCGGCGTCCATGGTGTCTGAGCAGAGAGACCTAAGGGAGAAGACGGGCGTACTGGCGCAAGTGGGGAGGGCAGCGGCCATATACCGCGTCGACGAGATAATAGTCTACCCGGACAAACCGGACGAGTCTCTGCTGATGAAGTACATCCTAGGCTACATGGAGACCCCCCAGTACCTCAGAAAATACCTTTTCAAGATGAGGCCCGAGCTCCGGTACGCAGGCACCCTCCCGCCCCTACGAACCATGCACCACCCCGTCGAGGGCACAGTGGCCCAGCTTAACGTAGGCGAGGCACGAGAGGGAGTCGTCACAGAGGTGACGAGTGAAGGCATCCTCGTCGACATCGGCGTCGATCAGCTTCTGGAGGCCAGAGGCAGGGGGCCCAGCAAGGGCAGCAGGGTGACCGTGAGGGTCCTCGAGAAGCAGCCGTTAACGGGGCGCGTCACCAAGAAGAGCCAACTGGAGGACTACTGGGGCTACGACCTGCGTGGGAGCAGGAGCAGGCTGGGCGAGCTGGCGCTCAGCCCGGAGTGGGACCTGACCATAGCCACGTCCCGCCTCGGAGAAGCCGTCGGCGGGCGCTGGAGCGAGCTGGTCTCAAGGTGGTTAGAGGGCGGGAAGACCTTCGTGGCGTTCGGCTCACACAAGGAGGGAATCCACGAGATCGTAAGGAAAGAAGGCCGCAGGGCCGAAGAGTGCTTCCAGTACATACTGAACATGGTTCCCTCCCAGGGCACCGAGACGGTCAGAACCGAGGAGGCTGTCCAAGCGACCCTCTCAATTTTAAATACCTTTAAAGATTAAGCGAGTAAATAGAAGCTTCAACGGCTGGTTGTGACATGGCAAGCGAGGACGCCATCATAGAGTCGGAACTTAAGGGGAAGACGCTCCTAGTGTACATGTACATGCTCAGGAGCCCCACGGAGGCCGTGGGCGTGAGGGAGGTCCAGAGGGAGCTGGGGTTCAGCAGCCCCAGCGTCAGCAGCTACCACCTCACCAAGCTCCAGGAACTGGGCCTCATCGAGAACGTGTACGGCGACTACAAGGTCGTGAAGGAGGTGAAGGTGGGGGTCCTGCGCCAGTTCGTAACCCTGGGCGGCGTCATGCTTCCGCGGTACCTGTTCTACGCGGTCCTGGTGACCACAATGATCGTCACATACCTCATTCAGAGGCCCTTCTATCCGTCGCCTGAGTCCATCACCACTCTGGTTATGGGCCTGGTTCCAGCCATCATCCTTTGGTACGAGACCTTCCGCATATGGAGGGACAGGCCGAGATGAGTGTTCTAAAATCCGAACACCCTCGATACGGGGCTCAGGGCGATGTTCTAATCTCTAGGATTAAGTCGCTCGGTGGAGGAGCATATTTTGATGAACGGTAAGACGATGGCGTACATGGTTATGGCTGTGGCGGTGGGCTACCTCCTGATAGCCGCCGTACCGGAGCAGATGGCCATGTATGCCACCCCAGAGAATCTTCTGCGGACTGGAGAGGGCCCCCTGTTAACTCAGGGGGGTGAACCCGAGTTAGGCAACTTAACGTCTCAGGAGTTTTCTGAAGGGGAAGTTGGAGGCGAGAAAACTCAGGTCCTCGGCGTCGGGGTTTTATTTGATATGTACCGGTGGTGGGCCGCGGATTTGGTGGTAGCGTTATCCGTCTACTGGGTTGCTAAGCGTAGGTTCACTTGACTCGACTGATTCTTGAATGGGTCGCCTCAGTTGTATTAAACCTGCTCTCCTCAATGCGACGCTCCAATATTCTAGCGGCTTCTAGAGGCAAGCCGCAAAGGGTGGATCAGAACAAACAAGTATTTGCCGTTTAAAGAGAAAACCCTTTTTCATGTAGAGGGCATTCTCATTTGATCTTATGACCGACTGCTGGCTACCCTACGGCGACACCGAGGTATACGTCACCGTGGAGATGGAGAACCTCATCAAGATACTAGAGCCCAGGAAGAGGGAGGAGACAACACAGTTCACCGCGGCCTTGATGGCTGCACTGGACGAGCCCGCCGGGGCGACGACGCTGGGGGAGCTGGTGAAACCAGACTGCAGGGTAGCCATAGCAGTCGACGGCTCCATGAAGCCCCACTACGCCGCCCAGGTGCTGTCGGCGCTCGTCAAGCAGCTCGTGGAGTTGATAGTCCCCAGCGACAGGATCACGATTGTCCTGGGTAACTGTGAGAGGGAGGGAGACAGTGGAGGGCTCCACGATGTTCTGAAGGCGGAGTCTACTCTCTCTCCGGTCAAAATAGTAGACCACGTGAGAACTACGGGAGGATTAGAGGAGCTGGGCGTAACCCACGGAGGTACACCCATCCAACTGAATAAGGACTACTTTAACGCGACTCTGAAGATAGCCGTGGGGGAGACCAGGGTCGACCCAGTCTATGGGTTCAGCGGAGCCCACAACGCCGTGGTCCCCGGAGTCTCCTCGCAGAGAACCCTAACCGAGAACAGGAGAAACTATTTCAGAGGAACAATCTCACCGGGGGTCATTGAGCTTAATCCCGTGAAGGAGGACGCGGTTGAGGCCGCCAGGGTGGCTGGAATAGACTTCGCTGTGAACATCCCCGTGGACCCCGCCGGAGCTTCCTTGGGGGTGTTCGCGGGGGGCTTCGAGGAGACGTGGGGTAAAGCGATTACCGCCCTCAAAGGCGACTACGAGCTCAAGGCGGAAACCCTCTCCGATATAACCGTCGTCAGCGCGGGAGGCAGCGGCTTCGACTTCAACTTCTACAAGGCGTCGTGGGCTCTCGACAACGCGGCCAAGGTCACGAAACGAAGCGGCGTCGTAGTAGTGTTGGCGGAGTGCAAGGACGGGCTGGGCGCCGACGCCTTCACGAAGCTCACCAGAGTCACCGAGCCATCGGAGTTCGAGAGAAGGTACACCACAGGCGCCGAGGCTCTCAAGATGATTAAAAGGGTGACCCAGAACCAGAGGGTGATACTCGTGTCGGCTCTCCCGAGCTACCTGGTTGAGCCTCTCGGATTCGAGTCAGCTAGGACCGCGAACCAAGCCTACGAGATGGCTGTTGGCGGCCGCAGAGCGAGAAGCACGTACGTACTACCATATGGCTACGCCGTAAAGATGGTTGTTTAAACGCTATCACTGCTATATATTTTTAGTAAATAATTTATTTAAATTCAGGGCCTTGGTGGAAACCGTAGCCGAGGCCAGTTAATAATGATAATGTTTCTACACCTGTTCGTGGCCCTCGTTTTATCTTTTTTGACAATATATTTCTCTCTCGCAAAGAATTATCTCAGGGCCAGACTCATGGTTGTTTTACTGGTCGGCTCAGATGCATTGGTCTTCGGGTACGCCATGGAGATGCTTTGCACCGACCTGGCGTCTAAACTGTTTTGGGCCAAGTTCCAGTTCATCGGCCTCGGGCTGATGCTCCTATTCCCGCTCTTCGTGATGCACTACTTCCAGGATGAGAAGCACGTTAACTTGAGGAGCGTACTCGCCTTAAGCGCCGTACCGGCTTCCATGGTTGCTCTCGCTTTCACTAATGAGCTGCACGGGCTAGTCTTCGCCACCGATCAGGTGAACGCCCTGGACCTGAACGCTCCCCTTGTGCTCAGCTTCGGCCCCGCGTTTACGTTGTACCACGGCTACTCGTATCTGCTCATCCTGGCTGCCTGTGTGTACGTTGTTAGAAAGGTGTCGGAGCAGGGCTACACCCATAAGCTTACGCTAGCCAGCTGGATGGGGCTGATCCTCTTACCAGTCATAGTGTCGTTTAACACACATTTTGTCCAAAAAAATTCGTTCAATTACTCACCCATCGCTTTCGGCCTGACTTTCATCGTTCTCACGATCTTCGCGCCTGAGGAGATCAGGCTGGGTAAGATATTGCCCGTAGCCTTCGCGTCAATAGTGTCAGAGATGGATGATCTGATGCTGCTGGTAAACAGACAGAGCAAGGTCATCCACGTGAATCAGTCGGCTGAGGCGACCTTGAGCTCTGCGACGGGAATAAGCAGAGACAACGTGGTGGGTAAGAGCGTCGGCGAGTTCATAGAGGGTGGTAGCTTTGAAAGCCTGGGGGGAGCATCGGACACGGAGGTTAGCTTCGGGGGCCGCTCATACGATGTTTCCTCCTTCTACATGCCTAACTGGAGGGGCGACCCGACTAACCTAGTGATCATACTAAGGGACATAACGGAGAGAGCCAGAGGGGAGGAACGTATTCAAACGCTCCACGGTTACGCCACAAGGATGGCCGCTGCAGGAACCCTTAACGAGGTGGGTGAGGTCGCAATGAAGGCTCTCTACGGTAGCCTTCAGTTCAAGACAGGGGGTCTTGTTCTACGCGATGGCGATACCCTAGATGTTCTGGTGTCTTGGGGTTTAAGTGACAGCTGGCTCAATGACATCGTTGAGACGAATCTCACTCAAATCGGTGCGACTTGCGAGTCTAAAATAGTCAGCCCCGACTCCTGTGAAGGCTATGGACACGAGTATGGCTCAATTCTCTTCGTCCCTGTGAAGACCAAGGTCAACGACAACGTGATTTTCGTCGTCCTAGGATCAGAATCCAAGGCTTTCACATCTAAAGAGCAGCTACTCATCGAGACGTTCTCCGAGCACATAGCTTCCGCCTTTGAACGCATCGACCACGAGGAGCAGCGTAAGAAGATGCAGAAGGCAGAGGTCCAGCGTGTCTTGGAGGGAGCTGGCAGGGTTTCGAGCATGGTTCGCCACGACCTCCGCGGTCCACTTCAGACCATTCGAAACGCGAGCTACCTCATCAAAAGGGATCCTGCGAACATTGAGCAGATGATCCCTGTTATCGATAAGAGCGTCGACTACATGGTGAAGGTTCTAGAGGAGCTGAGGTACTCTGACAGCGCCGACGACCTTGTGAAGGTCGAGTTGGACCTAAACACGCTGGTCAAGCAGAGCCTTAAACAGATCATCGTGCCCGAAAAAGTGAAGGTTGAGACCATATTCTGCGAACCCGAGATACCTTACCCGGTTGACAAGATTCGCATCCACAGGATCCTGGATAACCTCATAAGGAACGCCATAGAGGCGATGCCCTCCGGCGGTAGTCTGATCATATCGACTGGTCTGACCGAGAGCGGTGTACGGTTGACGGTGGAGGACACGGGCGTGGGCATCCAGAACGTGGACGACCTGTTCAAGCCTTTCAGGACCACTAAGAAGAACGGCGTGGGCCTCGGCCTGGTTTCGTGTAAGCACTCTGTGGAGGCTCACGGGGGAACTCTGAGTGTGGAGTCTGTGTTGGGTAAGGGTAGCCGGTTTATCATCGATCTTCCGAGTTGTGAGGCTCACACTGGGAACAGGGCCACTAAGGTTAATGCCATTATAGCGAAGTAGAGTAGGAAACCCAGTTTCCTTGACAGGCTCAGAGGCGAGACGTCGTCCAGGGGCTCCATCGACTCCGCTCCCTCCCGCATCAGGAAGAATGCGACCACCACCCCCATTATGAAGTACCCTGAGATGACTAGCAGGAGGACTCCGGCCACGCTGATGATCTTGTGGCTCTCCTTACCCACCAGGGCTCTGATCAGGTGGCCTCCGTCCAGCTGCCAGGCCGGTATGAGGTTTATGAACGTCAGGACGCAGCCCACCCACGCCGCGAAGGCGACGGGGTGCATCACCAGAACGTACCCCTCCGGCGTGGGCCTTACCCAGTCCGCGATGAGCTCCAGGAGCTTGGGCATTGGCATCTGCTGGAACCGGACGTCGGGGTAGCTTATCATCCACTGGGTTATCTGCTGCAGAGGCACGACGAAGCTCAGCCTCAGACCGAGGTAACCCATCAGGGCGGACGTTATGAAGCCCGAGACGGGCCCACTTATCCCGACATCGAACAGCGAGTCTCTGTTCACTGGCGGCTCCCGCTGGGTTATGACGGCCCCCAGGGTTCCACCCATCCCAGGGGGAGCCGGGATGAAGTACGGCATGCTCGCCTTCACTCCTCTCAGTTGGGACATCGCCTTGTGGCCTAGCTCGTGGAGGCCGAATATTGTGATGATCGCGAAAGTGAAGAGCAGGGCGTTCAGTATGGCGGGGGTGTCGCTCATCAGCGCCTGGGTGAGGATGGGGTTGTTGCTTCTCAGGTATCCGTCGATGAGGACGGTTACCGTGGTTGCCGCGAAGAGGATGACGTTGTATCTGTTGCTCCCCGCGGCGTCGGGGCCCTTGTCCAGGATTGATATCTGGTAGTTGTCCACTATCCAGCGTATTCTTGGCAGGTGCCCCTGCGGCCTCAGCTCCTCCGCCAGAGCCTTGAAGGCGTCCTTCACCATGTGTTGCCTGTAGCCGCTGGCCCTGACCTTGACTATGAAGGTGGGAGTGGTTCTCTCCCAGTACGCGTCCAGGACGTTGAAGTGCCGACGAACTGCATCCACTACACGGCTGTCCATCTCCGGGGTTTGCTGCCGGCTGTTGTCCTCCATCTGGTCTTTATTGTTGCTGAGACCTAAAAAGGGATGCGTGGGTGGGGTTCCGATCTGTTTAAATCCGTTGAGATTACCCTTTTACGGACTCGGGTTGAACGAATCTGGCCACGTCGTGAGGGCCTTCAGGACCGATGAGCTTCAGCAAGTGATGCACATCAACTCGGTGTGCCTTCCCGAGAATTATAGTAGCTTCTTCTACAGGGACCTGTACCAGAAGTACCCTGAGACGTTCCTGGTGGCCGAGGCTGACGGCGATGTTCAGGGGTACATCATGTGCCGCGTCGAGAAGGGGTGGTCTAAGCTGGGTATGCTCACGCCCGCCCGCCTCTGCCACGTGGTGAGCGTAGCCGTACTGGAGGGGTACCGGAGGAGGGGGATCGGCCGCGACCTCGTGGTGGAGGCCATGAGGCGCGGGAGGGACGTGTACGGGGCCGGCGAGGGGTACCTGGAGGTCCGGGTGAGCAACGAGTCGGCCATCGGGCTGTACTCTAAGCTTGGGTTCCAGAAGGTTAAGCGGAACTACGGGTACTACATGGATGGTGAGGACGCCTGGGTGATGGCGTCGGGCCTCAGCGGGTTTTAGGAACCGTTATTTACCTCGGCTGCGGAGTTTTCCTCGGTACCGATGGACACCGTGGACATCTTTAGTGTCGTCATCATACTTTTCTCGTTGGGCATCTTCTACTGGTTTGGCCGGTTCACTGTGAAGCTCATCAAGCAGCACTACGATATTTATCCGCTGCTGTATGAGTTTGAGGAGTCGGAGAAGAAGAAGGATAAGTAGTCTTCTCGGTTACTGTGGTTGTATCTTCCTCGATTGTTTTTAGGTTGCCTTTAGCTGAATCCTGATATTGAGGGGATTGCGAGGAGGTTGTCCGCGAGTTTCTCCGCGAGCGCCCTCATCTGCGGCTCGGCTGCCCGGCACTCGGCCAGGGCCTGCTCACGGGTTTTGCCTATGGCTTTGGGCTCGTCTGGATAGGCATCGGCCCATCGTCTTGCGTCCTGTTCAGTGATCTCCAGGTGGAATATGAGTCCACGGACGTTGTCCTTGGTGTAGGCCTGGACGGGGCAGGGGTCGCCTGTGGCTAGGAGACGTCCGCCCGGGGGGACCGTGAATGCGTCCTGGTGCCAGTGGAAGACGGGGAAGGTCTGGGGGAAGTCTCGGAAGAGGGGGTCCCTGAGCCCCTGGTCTGTGAGGTTGACCGTGTAGCCGCCTATCTCCCTTCTGGGGCTGTGGTGCACCTCCCCGCCCTGAAGCATGGAGAGCATCTGGCCTCCGCAGCAGACGCCCAGCGTGGGCTTCCCTGAGTCTATGATCCGTCGGAGGTAGTCCAGCTCTTTCCGTAGGAAGGGGTGGCTGTGGGCGTCGTTGGCGGAGATTGGTGTTGGGCCCACGACGAAGGCGTCGAACCTGTCGGTGGGCGGGAACCGTCCCTGGGGCTTCATCATGTAGGCGTGGATGAGGGTGGCCTCGGCTTTCTCGCGGAGGCGGGATTCGTAGAGGCCCAGGGTCTCGGGTGGGTCGTTCTGGATGATGAGGACGCGCTTGGGCATGGTGTCGTCTTGGGTGTTGGGGATAGAAAAGGGGTTGGGTTCGTGGCGGTGCAGTGGACTCGGTTTTTGTTGATTGGCCCATGTTTTTCGTGTGGGTCGGTGTCTGATCCTGTGGGCTCAGTTTGTTGTCTCTCTGTGCGTGCACGTGGGGGGGAGGGGGGAGTAGTCACCGCCGCCACGGTTCCACGTATTCAGGCTTGTTTTATTGATCGGAGGCTTTTTCAGGGTCCTTAGGCGGCGGTGGATGTCCGCGGGGCCGTCACTTGTTCGGCGGCGGCCTGACGGCCACATGGGAAAATGCGAGTCTTTTCCGGGTTGCATTTAGCTAAACCATGATTCTCAGTGGTTGTGCCCGCGTGTCATTGGTGTCATGTGACCTACGCAAAACTTGTGGCAGATCATGAACTTCGCGTACAATCGAACCCACGTTGTTCAGGTACAGTGCAGTACGGCCTAGCGAAAAATGTGTCCTCGGTCGTCATAGGAATAGGGAGGTATATTAGGTTCAACAGCCATTAATAATACATGAGTTCTTCTCGCAGAGTGATCCTCAGCAGGATCATGGAGATAGAGGAAGAGATAAAGGACATATACATCAACGATGATTTCAGGAAGATCAAGAGAAACATAGACATCCTGGGGGCGTCCAAGACGGGGAGCCGCAGCATCCGGGTGAGGTCCCCCAGCGACATGACCAAGGTCATAGTGGTTAGGAGACACAGTGAAGACTCTGTGAACGTCATGAAGGCCTACCAGCTAAAGCTGTTCAAGTACACGTCCCGGATCAACGAGTTGTCCAGGGAGAAATCGGGGCTAAAGAAGCAGTTATTCACGTAGTGCTGCATTCGTAGTTTACGTTATTATTATGAAGTGCGCCTATTGATAGAATTCAATGATTGTGAACATTTTATGGAAAAACATCAAAATATTTTTCGGCACAAAAAACATTTTTTATCAGAAAATGCGTTAAAAAAATTTTCCCCTGATCTTTCCATTTAAAAACACAACATATATAACATATACCCCCATATATATACTGGTGTTTTGAAATGAAAGGAAGAATTGCTAAATTTTTCTCGTTTAAAGGCTACGGGTTCATAGAGATGGCTGAAAGTAAAGACGACATCTTCTTCCATACGTCTAGCTATCCTGTCACGTCAACACCAGAAGTAGGCACGGTGGTTGAGTTCAAGGTCGTTGAGACCCCTAAGGGCAGGGAGGCAAAAGAGATCCAGATAATCCCTTCCACGCCCGGGCAGGCTGCTGAGGCCTAGACTTGCCTACACACGGTTCACTGACCAAGGCTGGGAAGGTGAGGGCTCAGACCCCGAAGATTGAACCCACCAACAACCTCAAGAGCCCTGGCCCCATAAGACGCAACAAGCGTAACTACATGTCCCGGGTCGTCTACGACAAGCCTAGAGACGATTACCGCGGGCGTCGCTGACCCGCATCGGATTGCCTTTAATCACATTACCTTGTTTTTGATTCACCAGACTCTTTATCAGCGGAGCCGATGTAGATAGTCGGTGCTGGACTTGTATGAGCATGGATGAGAAACTCTTTAAAGACCTCCCCCTGAGCCTCGAGGTGCTTAAGGGTTTGAGGAAGCTGAGGTTCACTGAGCTCACCCCCATACAGGCCAAGGCCATGCCTCTCCTCTTCAAGGGCATGGACGTGATCGGCCAGGCTCAGACGGGCACGGGGAAGACCGCCGCCTTCGGGGTGCCCCTGGTGATGAAGATGGACCCCTCAGAGGACAGGGTTCAAGGACTGGTTATCGCCCCCACCCGAGAGCTCGTGGAGCAGGTTTCGCGGATGATCCACAGGTTCGCCCGGTACACGGGCGTCAAGGTCCAGGTGGTCTACGGCGGCGAGAACATCAATAAACAGATCACTAGGCTCGCTGAGGGTGCCCACGTGCTCGTCGGTACGCCGGGGCGCATCATCGACCTGATGAAGAGGCGGGTCATCGATCTCCGCGGGGTCAAGGTGGTCGTCGTGGACGAGGCCGACAAGATGCTTGAGATGGGGTTCATCGAGGACGTGGGGTTCATACTCTCCAGGGCGCCCTATATCCGCCAGACCAGCATGTGGTCAGCGACCCTCACAGACGAGATAATAGAGTACGCGAGGCACTACATGAGGAACCCCCGCGAGGTGCTGCTGTCGCAGGACGACGTGGCCCAGCCCCTCGTGGACCAGTACTATCTGAGGGTTGAGCCCGAGCGCAAGGTCCAGGCGCTCATCGATCTGCTGGGTGACAGAGGCATAGACCAGGCCATAATCTTCTGCAACACCCGCGAGTCCACGGACGAGGTCGCCCAGAGGTTGATGGAGGTCGGGGTGCCCGTCGAGGCTCTGCACGGGAGGTACAGCCAGTCCAGGAGAGACGAGATAATGAACGCCTTCAAGCTGGGGAGCCTCAAGTACATCGTGGCCACAGACGTCGCCGCCAGGGGCCTGGACATCCGGGGCGTGAGCCACATAATCAACTACGAGGTCCCTCAGGACCCGGAGGTCTACTTCCACAGGGTGGGCCGCACAGGCCGAATGGAGCATACGGGCGTGTCAGTCACCCTGGTCGGAGGCGATGAGTCGGCCTACTTCGATGAGATAGCCGCCATGACCAAATTGGAGATCAAGGAGATGAGCCCCCGCGGCTCAGCCTAAGGACACCGCAAAATAAATGCTCAAGTCTGTAGCCCGGCTAAGAAGCTCAGCACCTCAGAGTTGAACCGCGCAGGGTCCTCCATGCTACACATGTGGCCCACCCCGTCCAGAACCAGCTTCCTCGCACCAGGAATCCCCCTGCTGAGCACATCCGCTATCTTGTGTAAGTCGGGGAGGTCGTGCTCGCCCACGACCACCAGGGTTGGGGTGCCTATGCTCGCCAGCCGCTCGACGGTGGGCGGCTCAGGCACCCGCTCAGGCACATCGTTGAGCCAGTGCCAGCCCGAGTAATCGGCTATGATCTTCTTGAGCAGTTTAGCCACAGCCGGGTTACCTAGTGCAGACGCGAAGAGTCTGTGCCCCATGAACTTCCTCTTGGCTGCTTCAACCCCCATCCTCCTCGCCACCTCGGGCAGGGTCTCGAGGAATCCGCTGAACTCCTCCGAGAACCTGAACCCGACTAGGCTGGAGTCGACGGCCACCAGCGACGCCGCGGCCTCCGGGTAGAGTGCTGTGAAGTCTGTGGCCACGTGCCCGCCCTTGGATAGGCCCACGACGTGAGCCCGCTCCACTGAGAGGCTGTCCAGTAGAGCCTTCAGGTCGCTGGCGTGCATGAACGCCCCGCCGGGCTCCGGGAGGCTGGACCTGCCGAAGCCCCTCATGTCGTAGCGGATCACCTTGAAGCGTCTTGAGAAGGCTTCAAGCTGCGGGTCCCACATCCTGTGGTCCAAGGTGAACCCGTGCACCAGGGCGACGGCTGGGCCCCGCCCGGTCACCTCGTAGTAGAGTCTGCCGCCCTCGACCTCGGCGTACCCCGTGAAGCCACCCATGCATTGATCTGTCGGCGACCGGAATTTAACGGTTGACGGCGGGGGGTCGCTTTCGCCTAAACCTCTTACCTAGGTCGCCGAACGTGAACCTGGCCGTTATTATGCGCTCCGTGCTGAATATCTTGGCCGCCACGTAGAGCACCACGAACGTCCAGACGCTTATGAAGAGGATGCTTCTGATGACGACCACGTAGTTAGCTAGGAACGCCGCCTTCGTCGCTATTATGCTGTGGGTGTAGGGGATGATGAGAAGCAGCCACTGCACCGTCTGGGGAAGCATCTCTATGTCACTGAACATCAGCACCACGGCCGGGATCATTATGGGCGTGATAAGCGCACCCGTGAAGCTCTGGGCGCTCCTCACGTTGTCCGCGAACACGGCGACGCTCAGAGCCATGGCCAAGGCCGACACTAGGGTCACGAAGATGACTACGCCCACAAGCACCAGGCCGAGGGGCGTGATCCCTACACCGACGTCGTCGATGTTCATGGTGGTGGCCTGCGGGACGAAGCTGAACGCTGAGTTCATGTAGAACCCGAAGCCTATGAGGTAGCTCACCGAGCCGGCTAGGGCTATCACGATGCTTCCGCTCAGCTTACCCGCCAGAATGGTGAGCCTGCTCACGGGAAGCGTCATCAGGGTCTCCAGCGTCTTCTGCTCCTTCTCCAGGGCGATGCTGGTTGCCGCCATCTGTATGGCGAATACGACCATCATCATCACCATGATAGGCAGCATGATGCTCTGGCCCATGACCAGGCTGAAGATGGCGTTGGGCGGTATGTCCAGCACGTTTCCCTTCAGTATGGACGCGTAGTGGACCTCTATGGGGTTCCTCACGGCCTCCGGGGTCCCCATGCTTCCAGTCTGGGTAAGTAGGTTCCTGATCTTGCTGATGCTGAAGTAGTAGTTGTAAACGCTGATGAGGCTGGTTACCACGTTGGTGCTCTGGGTCTCCGCCATGTTCAGGCTCCTCAGGTTGGCGTACACCCTCAGCACCCCCTTCTGGCCCAGGGTTATGTTGGTATGGTACCCGTGGGGGATGTAGATCAACGCCGAGCTGTCCGTCGCCTTGAATGCCCCCAGGGCGTCCTCCAGGCTGCCGGCGTCTATGGGCACCACCGTGTTGTTGGTGTAGAGGTAGCTCAGCAGCGCATCTGTGACGAACCCCTCGTCGTCGGTGTAGACAGCGAAGCTGGCGCCCATGATGGCGCGCTCCACGGACTCCTGGCTGATCTGGATGGCGGCCCCCATGATGGGGAAGATGATTATAGGCATCAGCACGACCCCTATCAGTATCTTGGGGTCCCTGACCAGCTCCTTGACCTCCTTGACTACGATCGCCCAGAGGTTATTCACTCTTGGTCACCTCCATGAAGACTTCCTCCAGGTTCTTGGCCCCGTACCTCTCCTTGAGCGCGTCCGGGGTGCCCTCAGCCATGACGACGCCGCCGCTGATGAGGGCAACCCTGCCGCAGAGGTACTCCACCTCCAGCATGTTGTGGCTGGACAGCAGGACGGTGACGCCCTGATGGTCGGCGTACTCCCTGATCATGTTTCGGACGTGTACGCTCTGGATGACGTCGAGGCCGCTGGTCGGCTCGTCCAGTATGGCCAGCTTGGGCTTCATCATGAGGGCCCTCGCGATGAGCAGCCTCCTCTTCATCCCCTTGCTGTACCCGTTTACCCTGTCGTTGAGGCGGTCGCCGAGTCCGGATATCTTCTCCCCCTCCTCAACGATGCTACGGGTGCCGGCCCTGTCCCTGCTGTAGAAGCCCGCCATGAACTCTAGGAACTCCATCCCGGTGAGCATCTGGTAGGCCCCGGCGTCCTCGGGCAGGTAGCTCAGTATCTCCCTCACCTTCTCGGGCTGCCTGGCCACGTCGAACCCGAACACCTGCGCCTTTCCGCTGGACGCGCTGATGAGTGTACTCAGAATCCGCAGCGCCGTCGTCTTGCCAGCCCCGTTAGGCCCTATGAGCCCGAATATCTCGTGTTCCCTGACAGAGAAGCTTGCCCCGCGGAGGGCCTGGGTGTTGCCGAAGTCCTTTGTGAGTTGCCTTACCTCGATGGCGTCC
>DASWLJ010000130.1:0-6849 GCA_036396185.1 Bathyarchaeia archaeon
TTAAGGGATGTTTATGATTTAATAGCTACCATTCAGCGGCTCGACGCCGGCCTTAGCCATCGTTACATGAGCCGTTTAAGGAACGGCACCTCTAACCCGTATTTTGCTTCAACTGGATAAATGCGGGGAACCGGTGTTCAATGAATAACAGCCAGTTATAACAACATTTACATTAAGCGTGGTGCACGAAGCGGGAAAACCGCGTACACTCGGCGATCCAGGTGATGATGCTGATGCAGGGGCTACATGGGCGTCCTCTCCGCCGAGTGACACTGCTTAAATTCGTTGAACCGCTGGGTGATCCATGATGAAGCTGGTTAATGCCGACGAGCAGGGCCTCAGGGACGCGGCTCTAGTCCTGAGGAACGGAGGCGTGGTCATATACCCGACCGAGACCGTCTACGGGCTGGGCTGCGAGCCGAGCAACCCAGACGCGACGCGGCGCGTCTGCGAGATCAAGGGGAGGGCCGACAAGCCTCTGCCCCTGATATGCGCGGACACTAAGTCGGCCAGGAGAGTCGTGGAGTTCAACGCGGCGGCGGAGAAGCTCGTGGAGAGGTTCTGGCCCGGGCCCCTCAGCCTTGTGCTCCCCAGTAAGGTGGATTACCCAATCTGGGTCACACGCCACAAGCCCACCCTGGCTGTGCGGGTCCCCGGGCACGAGGCGGCCCGTAGGCTGGCGGGCCTCTGCGGAGGCGTGATCGTCAGCACCAGCGCCAACAGGAGCGGCGAGGAGCCGCCGAGGACGGCCCAAGGGGCCATCGAACAGATAGGCTCCAAGGTGGACGTCGTGGTGGACGGGGGGATCACGCCTGGAGGAGAGTCGTCAACGGTCCTAGACCTGTCAAGTGAGGAGCTGTGGGTTCTCCGGAGCGGCCCCGTATCGAGCGAGGACATACTCAAGGCTTTGAGGGCCTAGAGCCTCCAGCCCTTCTCCACGAGGAACGCCACGTTCTGCTTCTCGGGCACCCCAACGGCTGTGGCCACCGGCTCACACTTGGTCCTGAAGATGTACATGAGGGGACAGGGCGCCGGAGTCTCTGTGAGAGTCTCCCAGTTGGCCATGCCCTTAGCTATGATGAGGCCCGCTGATGCGAACCGGTCTAGGAACCAGTCCGGCGCCTCGTCCAGCCGCACACCGATGGCCGCGGCGCCCGTGGTTATCACCTCGTCCGCGGCCCCAGTCATGCCCACGGCCTCGGCGTCGTCCATCAGCGCGTCGTTGAGGCTGGGCCCCGCCTTCACTGCCACGGTGACGTAGCAGCCCAGCCTACGGAGCTCCTCGACGACCAGAGTGTCGAAGGCAATCTCCCCGGCGTTATCAGTGAAGAACAGGAGCCTGGTTCCGGGCCTGATCATGGCCTTGAACTCGTCTGTGTCGTCCAGGTAGAAGCCCTCACCCAGAAGCTTCATGGCCTCCTCGATGTCGCTGTCGTTACCCGGCACATCGTAGTCGATGACGTTGCCCAGGCAGCTTATGAGGCAGGCCATCCTGAACCGCTCACGGGGCGGCTTCTCCTCGACGAGCGCCCGCAGGGCGGGAAGCATCTTCATGCCGGCCTCGTTGGACTCCCGTTTGAGTGCAACGTAGGGGTCGGCGCACCCGGTGACCCTGGCGATGACTCGACCGCGCTCCGCCCCTATGACGCTGGGCACAGCGTCCGGCGTGAAGTCCCTGCCGAGGAGGGCTAGGAGCCCCTGCATGGCCTCGCGCCGGGTCTCCTCGTCGCCTGTGCTCATCAGGATCATCTTGTAGCCCCTGTGGAGGAGGCAGTAGCCGCACCTGGAACCGACCTTCATGTTCGCCCAAACGGGGGGTGTAGACGCAATATAAAAAACATGCCAAGGCATCATGTACTCGATGGACTACAACCTGTTAGCCACCGCCGAGCAGATCAGCCTGAGCCAGGCGTGCAGCGAGCTCTGGATGAACCTCAGAGCCATAGGGGACCCCGAGCCCACGGTGAACCGGTCCAGGATCAGGGGCGTCATACTGGCCAAGACGAGCATGAACCCCGTGGACGCGGTCCACAGGCTGAGGGCGCACATGGCCGAGGAGCCCGAGAGGTACCGATACATCTACAGGGTGATGCCCGTCCAAGCCTGGACAGACACGAGGGTGGAGAGCATAGTCAAGGAGGTGGCGTCCATGCGAGGCGTGATAGGGCCTGGTGACTCGTTCAGGGTGACCCTGGAGAAGAGGAGAACCCGGCTAAGAAGCCTAGAGATCATCGAGCCAGTGGCGGAGGCCATAGATCGTCGGGTGGAGCTGGAGGCCCCCGACTGGATAGTCCTCGTGGAGATAATGGGCAATGAGACGGGCGTCTCCATCGTCAGGCCGCTGGACACCCTGAACGTCCAGAAGGAGAGGGCCGCCTCACCTTCTCAGTGAGAGAAGCGCGCCTGCCTCGATGATCAGGCTTGTGAGGGCCTCGCGGGGGTCGCCGCCAACAGAATCTAGAGCCGCCTTGGATACGTTAAAGGTCTTCATGAGCCTCCTCTGCTTTGCCTCATCCATCTGAAGCACCTCGTCGTCCTCCTCTCCCAGCGTCCCGGCGATCCTCTGCGCCTCCGCGGACGCGGCTTCACTGTCCTCTCCGAAGACGAGGACCGCCACATCCCTGGTGTCCTTGGAGACGCCCATCGCCTTGAATGCCCTGGATATCTGGTCGTGGCACGAGGCGTAGAGAAGAGTCTCCACGTCCAGCCCCTTGGACACGGCGAACCCGTTCTCCACGGCGTTCACCGCGTTCACGGCGGCGTGGAACAGGTGGCGCCAGCCTGCCACCGCGGCGGCGTCGAACAGCTGGAATGTGAGGCCACCCGACGCCTCCCTAACGGCTCTGAGGGTCGCCTCCACGTCCCCTACGTGGACGCGTCTCGCGCCCGTGATGGCGACGTGTAGGCCACCTCCGCCTACCTGGCCGGTCTTCATCTCGCTCGTCTCAGCTTAGGGAGTGGGCGGCACCTGTTCATCAACCTTTCACATGGGCCGCAAGCCTCTCCAGTAGGCGGTCCACCTCCTCGCGGGTGTTGTAGAAGCCCGTGGAGACCCGTATCCCCGCGGGCCTGAGGCTGACGATGAACCCCTCCTCGGAGAGCTCCTCGAAGTGCCTCTCCGTGGCTTCCGTCGCGAAGCTGACGACGCCCGACCTGAGGCGGGGTTCCTCAGGCGTGACGAGGCTCACGCCTAGGCTGGACAGGCCGTCGTAGAGGCGGCCGCTGAGGCGGAGCACCTGCCCCTCGATCCTCTCGGGGCCGAGGCCCAGTATGAGGTCGATGCCCGCCTTGGTCCCGACGAAGCTCAGGTAGCTGGGCTCGCCGAACTCCAGCCTCTGGGCCGTGTCCTTGAGCGCCGGCTCCTCGAGGCTGTGCTCCTTCACGGCCCTGTAGCCCGTCTCGCTGGGCCTGAGCTCGCCGAGTACCTCCTCCCTGGCGTACAGGAAACCTGCCCCTGACGGCCCCAGGAGCCACTTGTAGCTGCCGCACGCGTAGAAGTCCACCTGGTCCCTCTTCACGTCCACCCTGAGGGCGCCCGCCGCCTGTATACCGTCCACCACGAGGTAGGCGCCGTGGCCGTGGGCGAGCTCAGCGAGGGGCCTCAACGCGTGGCGGGCGCCCGTGAGCCACTGGACCTGGCTTATGCTAACGGCCTTGGTCCTGTCGTCCACGGCGGCCTCCAGGTCGTCCAGGTGGACGGCTCCGCCCCTGCCCCTGACGACCCTCACGTCTACGCCCCTCCTCCTGAGGCCCGTCCACGGGTACACGTTGGCCCAGTTCTCCAGGTCGTTGACGACCACGTTGTCCCCCCGCTCGAAGGGGATGGAGCCTGCGGCCGTGGCGAGGCCCCTGGACGTGTTGGGCTGGCACGCGATCTCGCGGGGCTCGGCCCCTATCAGGCGGGCGAAGCTCTCGTTGGCCTGCTCGACCCTCGCGTCGCCGTGGCGGGCGAGCCTGTCCCAGTCGTCCAGGTACGCAGTGATGGCCGTCTTCACGGGCGTCGAGGGCGGGCCGTGGTTGGCTACGTCGAGGAACGTGCAGCCTTCTGTGACGGGGAAAGGCTCCCTGAGGTCCTTCATGGATCATTTTCAGGCTGCCAACGATATGAAGGCTGGGGCTCTGGGAACCCTTAAACAGGTGAAGAGCCCTATTTCACGGTCAGAGAGCGTGTGTGTCATGGATCAACGGGATGAACCTCTAAGCA
Source organism: Bathyarchaeia archaeon (assembly GCA_036396185.1). Taxonomy (GTDB): domain Archaea; phylum Thermoproteota; class Bathyarchaeia; order TCS64; family TCS64; genus RBG-16-57-9. The sequence goes on from DASWLJ010000130.1 coordinate 4,205, forward strand.
AGATCGGTGAATTGAGCAGCTTCAGCCGCAGGGTCTACACGGTTGTGAAGGTTGTGAGCAAGAGCCCGCCCCGCGAGGTGGCCTCCAAGGAGGACGGGTCCACCCACAGGGTGACAGAGGCCCTGGTGGCCGACGACACGGGAAGCGTCTACCTGACCCTATGGGACGGAGCCATCGACGACGTGCAGGAGAACCAGGTCCTGAGGCTCGGCAACGCCTACGTGAACACGTTCAGGGGAAGCATGAGGCTGAACCTGGGGCGGTACGGGAGCTACGAGGCGCTGGAGGAGGACCCCTTCGAGGAGCTGAACCTTGAGAACAACCTCTCAGCCAAACAGATGGAGTACAGACGCCCAGACCCATCCAGACGCGGCTGGGACCGGTAACACGTTTTTTTCTGTGCATCACGTTTTTTATTGTACAGGTTACCTGAGTAGTGATTCTATGAACACGATAAAGGTCGGTTTACTGAAGCTACTGCACAACGGCCAGCTGGGCTACCCGGAGATGGATGAGAGCCCCAAGGTGATGGAGGATGGGGGGCTGGTGAAGCTCCTCGAGGACTGGGGCTGCGAGGTGACGGACAGGGCGACGGCCCAGCTGACGGCCGAGGAGGAGAAGACGTACGGGGCCAGGTACAGGATGGCTCTGGCCAGCAACCACCTAGCTGACAGCGTGGCCGAGCAGATAAAGGCGGGTGCCCTGCCCATAGGGCTCCTCAGCAACTGCAACGGGTTGATGGGGATGCTGGCGGGCCACCAGAGGGCACGCGGTGGGAGGCCCTTGAGGGTGGGCCTGGTCTGGGTGGACGCCCACGGAGACTTCAACACGCCTGAGACCAGCCTCAGCGGGATGATGGGCGGGATGCCCGTCGCCATAAGCACGGGCCTCTGCCTGCACCACATCAGGCGGGTCTGCGGCCTGGACCCGCCCCTGCCCACGAAGTACGTCACCATGGTTGGGGTCAGGGACACGGACCCCTGGGAGCAGTACCTCATAGACCAGAACGACATCAGCCAGATCACAGTGGACGACGTACGGAGGCTAAGCCCCGCCATAGACATGGAGATGGACAGGCTCAGCGTCATAACGGACCTGGTGTACGTCCACGTGGACCTGGACGTCCTGGACCCCTCGGACATACCGGGCGCCGGGCTGCCGGTGAAGGACGGCCCCACCGCCGAGGAGCTGTCGGAGGCCCTGGAGATCATGTTCGAGAACCCCAAGGCCGCGGGCTTCGGCATGGCCAGCTACCCGGCCAGGAGGGACCCTGAGAGGAGGGGGCTGAGGTCGGTCTACAAGCTGGTGGAGGGGGTCATCAAGGGCGTGAAGGCGAGGAAGACGGAGACCCTGGGCATCATCACCTGACCCACGCCAAACCTTCTCCCAGTGGGCAGCCTATGCATGCAATATGTGCGATTATGGGCGGGTGAGTGGGGCTAGATGACGAACTTCTCGTGCTCCACGTGCCTGCGCCTGACCCCCAGGTCGCTCACCCTGAACCTTCGGCCGCCGTGGAGAGCCGCGTACTCCTCCCCGGCGACCAGCGCGTCCAGTATCCTGCCCAGTGCGTCTGCCTTCATGATGCCGCTTCCGCTGGCCGCCCCCACGTAGTAGAGGCCGTGGGCCTCGTAGACCACTGGCGTCTCGTCGAGGCTGTTGATGGCGTACTGGCCGGCCCACATGTTCATGGGGCGGACATCCTCGAAGCATGGGAAGTACTTGACGAGGACGTGGTACACGTTGTTTGTGTAGTAGTCCTCCTCGGCCTGGGGGTCCTCCTCCAGCATGAACCTGCGGCCCAGGTCGTCGGCGCACCCCAGCCAGATGCTTCCCTCGCTGAGCTCGCTCCTGAACAGTATCTTGGCCTTGGGGAGTATGGTTAGGGGTATGCTTCCCTCCTCGTTGAGGCCCCTGACCTTGAATAGGGGCGCGAGCTTGGGGTCCTTGAACGCGAAGAGCTGCCTCTTCTTGGGCCTCATGAAGCTGTCCAGTCCGACGGGGTCCAGGAGGTTGGCTGCCCAGACGCCGCACGCCACCACGGTCTTCCCCGCGTTTATGACCCCCTTACTTGTCTCGGCCCCCACGATCTGGGTGTCCTGCCAGACGAAGGGCTCACCGGGGATGCCCAGCTCCTCGGAGGGCTTGACGAGGAGCCTCTTGGCGTCCGTGTTATACATGATCTCGCCTCCCAGCTTGAGGAACTCGGCCTCGTACGTCCTGGTCAGGGCGTCAGCGTCCAGGCTGCCGCACTTCGCCCCGAAGACGCCGACGGCGACGTCTTCGAGGCCCAGTAGCTCCGCCTCCTCGTCGCCGCTGAACCCTGTGACCAGGCAGGGCACAGCCTCCTTGAGCTCGTCGAGGGATAGAACCCTTACGCTGTCGCCGCGCTTCACTATGGCGTCGATGGCCGGCTTGATGGACTCGTACTGGCGCTGGCTGAAGAGCCACAGGTAACCTATGAACGCCAGCTTAACGTCGTGGCCGCTCTCCTCCAGCTCCTTGTATGCGTCGATGCTGGTGTCTGCGAGGAGGTAGTTGGTCTCGCTTGTGAATATGTTGCGGAACCCGCCCTCGCTCTTGGCGCTGTTGCCCTGGCCGGGTCCGCTGAACTTGTCTATGACCAGTATCTTCTTTGTGGGGTC
>DASWLJ010000131.1:0-4181 GCA_036396185.1 Bathyarchaeia archaeon
GTGACGAGCCGAACCGTCCTATACTGGTCGTCGCCAACGTTTTATCCTCATCCGACAAGCCAAGATATGATCACACAATGAAAGTGCTTGTACTTGGCGTAGGTAAGATGGGCTACGGCCTACTAAAGGACCTGACAGCCCAGAGGACGGTGGACGAGATAGTGGCAGCGGACGCCAACCTGGAGGGAGCCAAGGCCGTCGCCGCCAGGGTGGGCAGCGACAAGATCAGCAGGGTGGAGAGGGTGGACGTCACCGACAGGAAGGCCACCGTCAAGCTCATCAGGGGCTTCGACGTGGTCGTAGGCGGCCTACCCCGCCAGTTCTGCGACCAGGCCGTGGCAGCCACAATCGAGGCCGGCGTCAACTGGGCAGACATAGCGGCCAACTTCGGCACCATATTCAGCCAGCACGAGGACGCGAAGAAGGCCGGAGTCACGGTGGTCCCCCACATCGGCCTGGACGTGGGCACAGACAGGGTGCTCCTCGGCGTAGGCGCCAGGAAGCTGGACAAGGTGGAGAGCCTGTACGTGGGCTGCGGGGGCTTCCCTCAGAGGGACACCCCGGGCTACAGGAACCCGCTGAACTACAAGATAAGCTGGTACTGGCCTTTCGCCGTGAACAGCAACCTGGGCACGTGCAGGGTTCTGAGGGGCGGCAGGACCGTGGAGATACCCATCCTCAGCGACGCACAGGACATCCTTTTCCCGGAGCCCCTGGGTAAGCTGGAGGCGTACACCAACGGCAGCCTCACGGACGTGGTGGAGCACCTGGGGCTCAAGGGTGTGAAGGACGCGTATGCCCAGACCATCAGGTGGCCGGGCCACTGCGAGACGTGGGCCAAGCTGAAGGAGCTGCACCTCATGGACGTTGAGCCCGTCAAGGTGAAGGGCGCGGACGTGTCGCCGCTGGAGTTCTGGTACGCCCTCGGCGAGAAGTGGCTCCAGTACGATCCGGGTGAGGGAGACGCCATCTGCCAGCGCGTGATCGTCGGCGGCAGGAAGGACGGCAAGTCGGCGGCCTGGACCTACGAGTTCATGGACTTCTACGACCCCAAGGAGAACATCACCGCCATGGCCCGAACAACGGCGTTCCCCTGCAGCATCGTGGCTCAGATGATAGCCAGGGGCGAGATGAGCATGCCGGGCGTCATCCACCCGGCAAAGATAGGGTACGACGAGCGGCTCGCCGGCGTATTCTTCAAGGAGATGGCCCGAAGGCGCATCAACATCACGGAGAGCTTCACCAGCCCACTCAACTAACCATTTTTTTCGACTAGCTGTCACTTACAATTTTAATTTATACATAATATCAGGTGACAGCTAACAATGAAAAAAGTTGAAAGGTGTATGCCCTATTGTGGCTGGGGCTCTGGGATGGTGATAGTCAATTCGTAATTACCATATTGCCCGGTTTCATCAGTGACAGTAACCCTGAGACCGTAGTCCCCTGGAAGGTCAGGGGTGAAGGCTGGGGTGGGCCCAATTGACGGTGTCAACGAAGCCGAGGAAAAAGCAGGTAACTGTATGAACTTTGTACTGATGTCGAGAGCCTGGCCCTCATCTTCATCAGCGACAACGATGTACAGATACACCTGTCCACCCACCACCTGATCACCAAGGACATCAACAGATTGAACCTCAGGGGCGCTCCCCTCAGGTTCCTCAGGTGTCAGCAGCCCGATTATCGTGTCGAGCTTCGTGTCTATCGATTGCAGCACGTTCAGGATCGATGTGAACGGGTCCTGTTTCTCCTGTTGCTTCATCAATCCGAAGGGTACCTGTGTCAATAAGCTAATGGCAAGAATTATTGCTAGACCAACGACATACCTTTGTTTCATCATATTTCATTACCTTTCTAAAATGATGGCGCGCTCAGCGCTAGTTTCATATTAGTTAGCTCATTATATGGCGTTTTCGCCTAAAATAATGAGTGGGTTGACAGTCTTGATATTCTGGGGGGCGTGACAACCGAGAGACACGTTTAATGAAAACAATATTCCCATGCAGATAGCTCTAAATCTAACCCCTCACCATCAGTCATGAGACTTAGATGGGCGAGAAGATCATCGGCATCCTAGGCGGAATGGGTCCCGAGGCCACAGCCGACCTCTACATGAAGATCATCAGGGCCACAAAGGTCCAGAGAGACCAGGACCACCACAGAGTCATCATAGACAGCAACGCCAAGATACCTGACAGGACCGCCGCAATCCGAGGCAAGGGGCCTAGCCCCCTCCCCATGCTTGTGGAGACGGGGCTCAACCTCCAGAGGGCCGGGGCCAGCTTCATCATCATCCCATGCAACACGGCCCACTACTTCCACGGCGACCTACAGAAGAAGCTCAAGATACCTGTGCTCCACATGATCAGGCTCAGCGCCGAGAAGACCCACGTGAAGCACCCGGAGGTGAGGAAGGCGGGGCTCCTGGCCTCGGACGGCACCCTCATGAGCCGCCTCTACCAGGAGAGCTGGGAGAAGCAGGGCATAGAGATCATTGAGCCGGGCGTTGAGACTCAGAGGAGTGTGATGAAGGCGATATACCAGCACATCAAGCGCGGCGACCTTGAGCCCGGGAGGAGGCTGCTGCACGACGCGTCTCTGGAGCTCATCGAGGCGGGCGCCGAGGCGGTCGTCTGCGGCTGCACCGAGGTAAGCATAGTGCTCCACGACGGCGACCTGTCGGTCCCCGTCCTCGACCCCATGCAGGACGTGGCCGAGGAAGCCGTGAGGCTGGCAGCGAGCCCATAGGTGAACCCATGGAGGGCCTCTACATCGGCGGCGCCCTCACCCACGGCGGCGCGGAGGTAGAGTTCCTCTACCCAGCCGGAGTCAGGTGGGGCTGCGCCAGGTGCGGCCGCTGCTGCAGAGACGTGGAGGGCCACGAGCGGAGAGTCCTGCTCCTGGACGGGGACATCAGGCGACTGGAGGAGGCCGGGGCCTCAGAGTTCTACGAGGCCACAGGCTCGGAGCCCTTCAGGGGTCTAATGCTGAAGAGGGGCGGCGTCTGCGTGCTCCACGGGCCGGAGGGCTGCACAGTGTACGGCCAGAGGGCTCTCCTCTGCCGAATGTACCCGTTCTGGGTGGAGCTGCTGGACGAAGCCTACGTGGTCCACGTGGACCCGGAGTGCCCAGGCGTCGGGGAGGGGGAGGAGCTGGGCGAGGGCTTCTACAGGGAGCTGCTCGGATACGCGCTGGCCGAGATGGATAACTCCCTTTTATAGGTCCACGGACCCATCAAAACCCATGGCAGAGTTCAGGGTCATGACCCTGGAAGACGAGGCCCTGTTCATCAGGCTCACCGACCTCGTCGGCTGGGGAATGACCTCGGAGGACTTCAGCAGGCTCACCCGGTTCAGCCCAGACGGCAACTTCGTGGCATCCATCGACGGCGTGGACGTGGGCATGGTCACCACCACAAGCTACGGTAAGGTGGCTTGGATAGGCAACCTCATAGTGGACCCCCAGCTGAGAGGCAAGGGCATAGGCGCAGCCCTCATGGTCCACGCCATGAACCACCTAAAGGGCCGCGGAGTCAAGAGCATAAGGCTCGACGGCGTCCCCCTCGCCATACCGCTCTACAAGCGGCTCGGCTTCAGGGACGAGTACTGGTCCATGAGGTACATGGGCGAGGCTCTGCCCCACCCCGTAACCGGCGTAGAGCCCATGAGGAAAGGCGACCTGGACGACGTCACGGACCTGGACCTCAGCAGCTTCAACGCCCCTCGGAGGGGGCACCTGGAGTACGTATACGGGCTCAGCCCGGGGCTCTGCTTCACGGCCCGTGAGAGGGGGAGACTCGTAGGCTACATAATGGCTAGGGAGGGCTCGGACAGGGTCAAGGTGGGGCCGTGGATATGTGAGCCGGGCCACAGGGCCGCCGAGATGCTCCTGTACGCTGTCATGAACAGGAGGCCCGGGCAGATGGTGTGGGTGGGGTTCCCGGAGGGCAACAGCCACAGCAGGGAGATTCTGACGGGGAACGGGTTCAGGGAGATACCCAGCAGCCTCAGGATGTGCCACGGAGACCGCGGCGACAGGGAGAAGGTTGAGGCCGTGTACGGCCTCGGGGGACCCGACAAGGGCTAGGCTGAGCCATCCACCTAGCCCTCAGGTAGCTAGACGTGGCCTTTGTTGTTCGTGAGCAGCTCCATGACCCTGTCAACGGTTTCAAAGTACTGCTG
>DASWLJ010000132.1:0-4861 GCA_036396185.1 Bathyarchaeia archaeon
AACGACCCCAACTACAGGAACTACACGCCTGAGGAGCTGGGCGTCATCGTGGACGAGGCCCACAGCTTCGGCCTGAAGGTGGCCAGCCACACGGAGGGCATCATAGGGTGCAGGATGGCGGCCGAGGCAGGCATCGACACCATAGAGCACGCCTCCGAGCTCGACGACAGTATAATTGATATGATCATAAAGAAGGGGCTGTACACGACCCCCACACTGGCCCCGTCCTACTACCGCGAAGAGGTCATGGGCCTCCCCACCCAGTACCTCCCTAAGAAGCTGGGCGGCAGACCATTCGACGAACGCCACCTGGAGAGCCAGAAGGCCGCCATTGAGGCCGGCGTCAAGATGGCCATGGGCACCGACTGCGGCCACGTGTTCCCGCCCGGCGCCAACAGCTGGGAGCTTGAGCAGTACGTCACGAAGCTGAGGATGAAACCAGCCGAGGCGCTGCTACTGGCCACGAGGAACGCCGCAGACGCCCTTGGTAAGCTCCACAGGTTCGGGACATTGGAGAGGGGTAAACTGGCCGACCTGATAGTCGTGGACGGCAACCCCATTGAGAACATCAGGGTGCTCCAGGACCTCAACGCCATAGAGCTAGTGGTGAAGGAGGGCGCCGTTGAGGTGGACAGGCGGGGAGCCTGACCCCTTACCCTCCGCCACCACTAATGATTTAGGCATCCTGAGGCTGAGTAGAACCGTGGTTCTATGACCCAGTTCTCGGACAAGAAGGATAAGCAGCTTAAGGAGGACGCCTCGACCTACCTGGTCCAGAGGTGGGAGCCCAGCGAGCGGCAGAAGCCCCTGGTCATGGCGAAGGGCGAGGGCCTCTATATGTGGGACACGGCAGGCCACAAGTACCTGGACTTCATGAGCCAGCTGTACAACGTCCACATAGGCATGGGCAACAGGGTGCCCATTGAGGCCGCGAAGAAGCAGCTGGACGAGCTGGCCTACGCTTCGCCCAGCTACTTCAATGAGCCCCAGATCAGGCTGGCCAAGAAGCTGGCCCAGATAACGCCGGGTGACCTGTGCCAGACGTTCTTCGGCAACAGCGGCACGGAGGCTAATGAGGTGGCCATCAAGCTGGCCCAGCTCTACAGGGAGGCTCCCAAGATCATAGGGTTCTGGGACGCGTACCACGGCTCCACCTACGCCATGGTGAGCGTGGGAGGCTCCGCGCGTAACCGCCAGTTCAAGGGGCTCAGCATATTCGAGGAGTTCAAGCACATACCCAGCCCCTACTGCTACAGGTGCCCCTACAAGAAGACGTACCCAGAGTGCGAGCTCATCTGCGCCGAGTTCCTCAAGTACACCATAGAGAAGGAGGGCGACAACACTGTGGCCGCCTTCATGGCGGAGCCCATATGCAGCTGGGCGGGCCAGGTGGTGCCCCCCGACGGCTACTGGAAGAGGATACGGGAGATATGTGACGAGAAGGGCGTCCTCCTCATCTTCGACGAGGTGATGACGGGCTTCGCCCGCACCGGCAAGATGTTCGCATGCGAGCACTGGGGCGTGGTGCCCGACGTGGAGACCTACGCCAAGGGCATCACGTGCGGCTACGTGCCCCTGGGCGCATGCATAATCAACAAGAAGATGGCAGACCACTTCGACGAGAAGGGGTTCCCCCACAGCTACACCTACAGCGGCCACGCCGTCAGCTGCGCCACGGCCCTGGCCGTCATCGACCTCTACGAGAAGGAGAAGCTGGCCGACAGGGCAGCCAAGATGGGAGCCTACATGATGGACGAGCTACGAGGCATGATGGAGCGGGTGCCCATCATCGGCGACGTCCGCGGCCTCGGCCTATTCATGGGCGTGGAGCTGGTCAAGAGCCGGGACACCAAGGAGAGCCTGTTCCCCAAGGAGCTCTCAGCGGAGGACAAGAAGGACCCAGACAAGAACCCCATGCAGTACTTCACAGGGAAGATCAAGGAGAACGGCCTCATCGTGGGCAGCAGTTGGAACACAAGCATCCTCAGGATGATGCCCGCCCTGATCATCACCAAGGAGCAGATCGACGAGGGCCTGCAGGTGCTGGAGCAGACCCTCACGGAGACCATGATCAAGTTCAACCTCTAACCAATTTTTTCTAAATCCATGCACTCCAACTTACACTTCTACATAATGCACGCTCTATCACTGTAAACGTCCACGCGGCTTTCACAGATGAGTAAAATTTCCGCACTGTAGATTGTATTCAATCTACGTGCACACAAATGGGTCCAGTCGAAGATTTATGCTTCTATGTTGAGGTATCCCTTGTCTCTCAACAGGTAAGCCTGGTTACTCGTATACCTGAAGATGATGTCGCCCTTCTCATCTGACTGGAAGTCCCACGGGCTTATGAGGACCACGTCGCCCTCACGCACCCAGACCCTCTTCTTCATCTTACCTCTCACGCGGCAGATGCGCGTCTGGCCGTCCTGGCACTTTATGTTCATGCGCGTCTGACCATAGTTCTTGATCACGATACCGAGTATGTCGTTCTTGTTGGGGTACATCATCCCTTTGCGGATGTCTACCTCAGTCTTCACCAGCTTCTTACCCAATGTCTGAATCCGCGGTACTATATGCCCCGCACCATATAAGGGAGACGTATTTACTTAAAAATCGGGCATCGTTTAAAGTAGAAATTTAAAGAACTAAATCAACGGTCGTGGTTGTGGCGCCAGCGTAAAGACATGAACTAGCCGATGTAGCGCGCCCCTTTCGCTGGGCTCTTCGAGTGAATCGATAAGTCGTTTTGAGACGATGCTGTTACCGTGTCCGGGAGAAGGGGATGCTCCAATGATTGTATCTTTCATTCGAAACCCAGAGACCGCCCATTTGTCTAACTTTCTCATCGATTCTAAGCCAATCAAGCCTCGTCAACACTCTTGGGCTTATGGTGACGTAACCTGAGCCCTGAAGCAGCACCGTGAGTTGGGGTAAAAGGTCTTGGGGGAGATGCTTTTGTACCTCTGCACATGCAAACCTTGAACTGTGCTCATCCTGGTTTTTTCTTTCATCTGTTATTTGATTCATTGTGGTCACACCCGCCTCGTTCGAAGAGATAAGGAAGTTTTCACGTTTGCGCAGGTTTAGCTATTCGCAGCTGGCACACGTGTTAAGAATGTACGGGCTAGTGCGGTGATTTCCGGAGTTCTCCACCCCATAACGATGATCCCATTATGCTTCAAAGTTCTTCTCACGCTTTTAGGTAGGTCTCTGATCGCGTCGCACTCGTTTTTAGATTCAAGTATCTTAATGAGCTCAGGCTCATAGAAGCTCATCATGTTGCTGAACGTCTTCTCCTTCAGGCTCATCCCCGTCATTCCGTGGAACCTCTCATCAGGTAGGCGAGCGACTGATCGTTTCTTCTCCTGGACCTGTTCCTTAGCCTTCCTGTACGCCTGCTTGAGCTCTGGGTCCCTGTTGTGCCGCATCCTCTTCAGGTCACTCATCACGACCCACAGATGAACCCCTAGTTTATCCGCGATCTTTGAGTACGCGAAGCCCCCGTTTATCCCATCGAGGATGTTTAAACGGCGCGTCTCCAGCTCCTGAATGCTACTTGACATAATCTTGTTCTCCTTTCACCCTCATTCCGTTTACTTTCTGATCCCTTAACGAAAATACTGCAACCAGTTTTGTTCCGCGCGCGCTCCTTATGGTAATACACTTATCTTGTACCGCGAGCGGAGGGGAGCCAGCCCCATTATCTGTTTGGCGCTGCCCTCCCGGAGTTTATTTCGCCCAACCTATTTTTCTGCGGCAACCCATGTCTTTACGGCTTCTTCGACTGCTCTGGATAGGTCGCCCTTTTTTCCTCCGAATGTCTCGAGGGCTCTGAGCCTTAGCTTCTTCTCCAGTTCATCCGGGAGCAATGCGCTGATTCTACCCACTTCAATCACCAACAGTTTTTTGCGTGCCATACGCTAGACGTTTTTCCAGTAAGCAAAGTGCTTTATGCCTTCGCTGGTTGTTGCTCTTGTTCTCGTCATCATCTTTGTTTCACCTTGCTTATCCGCATTAGATATTATGTGCTTATCCGCTTATAAGCATAATGGTTTAAGTGTTTATGTGTTAAAGATGCCATCGAGCCCAATAAGAAGGAGGGGAGAGGCGGAATAGAACGAGGGTTTAGACCACGTACCTTACTCCTCTCAACCTGTCTACTCCTCCCATAGGTGGAGGGACACGCGTATATATATGGGGGAAGCCGGAGCAGAGCCTCAAACATTTTAACGCTTAGAATCCTAGGGGAGGCTATGTCGCACTCTAAGGCTGTCCTCGATTTCTGGGACAGGGTCAAAGAGGAGACAGGGATCAAGGGCATGTTCCAGGACGCGTGGGGCTTCGGCGACACCCCGCGGCTCACGGACGAGCTGCTCGCCCTCGTCCTTGACGGCAAGAAGAGGACCACGACCACCCTAGTCAAGGAGATGGAGGCCGAGGGCTACCCTGAGCCCAAGGAGGGCGAGTACAGCATCATACTGGATGGCTCCGGGGAGCCCAGGGCCGTCATCAGGACCGTGAGCGTCCGCCGCGCCAGGTTCAGCGACGTGGACGAGGACCACGCCTACTGGGAGGGAGAGGACGACAGGACCCTGGAGAGCTACAGACGCGAGCACACCAAGTACTACAGGCGTCGGGGCGAGGCCCTGGGATTCGCCTTCTCGGATGACATGGAGGTCATCCTAGAGCGCTTCGAGCTAGTATACCCTTGAGTGCCCTTCCCTTTGTCGTGTATATTACGCCGACCATTATCCAATGATGGTACTGGTGAGCCGGGTATGTTGAGGACAACTGGGAGGGGCTCCGGGGCACAGGCTGGCCGACCGACCCGGAGGGTTACAATGGCGAATAGGTC
>DASWLJ010000133.1:0-2876 GCA_036396185.1 Bathyarchaeia archaeon
TCTCCGGCCCAGACTTGACCTCTATGAATGCGGCCCTCTTCTCCCATCCGCAGCGTGGGCACTCGTACCCCTTGTCGCCCATCTGCATGAAGGAGCCGCACCTCTCACAGAACTCTACCAAGTCTTTCGCCTGCTTTCGCCTGAGAACCACTATCTAGTGACATATGGTGTAATATAGGGTTTTGTAGTTATCCGTCCCATAAAACAGGTTGTATGGTGGCGGAAACCGTAAAACAGCTCGGTTTAAGGTGCTATTTCGCGTTATTCGTTGCCTGTTGGGACGCAGCCATGGGCGCCGAGGACCTTGGAAAGGCCTGGTAACTCTACGGGGAGGTGTTAGGCTTCAAGTCGACGATAACTGATCCCTGTATGTCGTCTACGAGGCTGGTCGGCTGCCCCCTGCATGGTGGAGGGCTGAAGCCGGTGTCCACCAGTAAAAAAGGGAGTCAATGTTTCCTCTGGGACAGTATCATGAGTTTGACGGCCAACTCCTCGCTCATCTCGCGGAGCTTCTTGGCCAGGTCGTCCGTGGTGAGGATGCCGGCGACCTTGTCGCGGTCGTCCACCACGACTAAGCGCCTTATCCTGTACTCGTTCATGGTGTCGATGGCCATCTCCACGTCTGTGTGGACGCTGACGGCCACAACGGGCCTACTGCTGATCTGCGCCGCGGTGCAACCGTCTGGGTTCATGGAGGCCGCCATGACCCGGTGGACTAGGTCGCGCTCTGTGACTATGCCTATGGGTTTACCGTCCTCCACAACGACGACGCTGCCGATCCCCTTGTCCCTCATAAGGCGTGCCAGGTGCCCGCACGGGGCGTCCGGGCCTACCTTTACGGGGTCCCGGACCATGACTTCAGAGACCTTCATCCTGTCTAAGGGACAGAGAGAAGCCAGGGTATTGAGTCTACCGGTCGCACCGGACGATGGTCAAGGGCATCCCGGGCACAACTCTGAGGCAGAACTTGAACCTGTTCAGATCCATAGCGCAGTGGAAGTCCCCCTCCGGGAACTCTGGTCTCGTGGGGTCGAAGAACTTGGCTCCCTCTGGGTGGGCTCTTATCCGCTCAACCATGGACTCGAAGTCGGGTTCGCCGCCATCAAGCCTGATCTCTATGTACTCGGTGAGGAACTCGTCCTCGGGGCTCCTCTCTCTGCCGCCCGCCCCCATGGCTACGAGGCTCAAAACGCGGGGGTTCCTAGCCTTTATGTAATCCACTATGGCGTCCGCCATGACGAAGCTGCCCGGCAGTATTTCGTCGGCGCCTGACGCGTTCACTATCCCCTGGGTGCCGGCGCTGGTGGACTGGACCACGACGCGGCCCGAGAATTCCACGTCCCTGACCAAGTACGGGCTGTTTCCGTAGTCGAAGCCAGGCACAGGCTTCCCCTCGCGCTCACCCATGAGAACCCAGTCGGGGTGCGCCTCCCTTAGGGCGAAGGCCTCGCCGAGGGTGGCCACCGGGTGGATGCGCCTGGCCCCGTTTGCCATGACGTAGGCCGCCGTGGTGAAGGCCCTGAACACGTCTATTACGACGGCTAGGCCCCGGGCTCGCCTGGCTCCCTCTATCAGACTTAGTCGCTTGACCTCCACCTTAGAGTCCCCTGTCCACCTCTACGTGGCCGCCCTTGACGGTACAGTGCCAGAGTGTCGCTTCAGTGAATGCTCTGATCGTCAAACCAGTTCAGGTGAACAAGGACACGTTGGTGGATATTATCTTTAGGAGAGGCCCCTGAGGTCGCTGGTCTTCTGCTGGAAATTCACAGGGTTACCGGACCCCAGCGTGAACAGCATCTCCTGGATGCGTACAGTGGCCTCCTGGACGTCACCGCTACCCTGAACTCTTAGAAGGTTCCACGCCCACTCAAGCGCCTCGAATGCACCGATCTCGTAGTTCGACATACATTATCACTGGACCAAGTCGGCTCCCCACCAGTTTTAAAAGGTACGAACAGGGATCGGGAGGGGAGTTACGTAAAAGTGCGTTCATAACCTCTAAATGGGTGTGGCGGCATCTCTTCTGTTGCGTGGGCCTAGGATGCTAGACATTAAGCTCATCAGAGAGAAACCCGAGCAGGTTCGGGAGAACATAGCCAGGAGACACGACCCAGAGAAGCTGGAGCTCCTAGACCGCGTCATAGAGACCGACTTGAAGTGGAGGGAGCTCACGCAGAGGGTCAACGAGCTGCGCCGCCGGAGGAACGTTGTGTCGTCCGAGATCGGCAGGATGATGAAGGCGGGCGGCGACGCCTCGAGTCTTAGGGCTGAGGCCGCGGAGATACCCTCCAAGCTGAGCGAGCTTGAGTCGCTGATGAGTGACCTTCAGGAGCAGCTGAGGGACGGCCTCATGAGGCTGCCTAACATGCTCCACGAGTCTGTGCCCTACGGGAGAGACGACCACGACAATGTGGTGGTTAAGGTATGGGGGAAGAAGCCGGAGTTCGGCTTCACGCCCAGGAGCCACGCAGAGCTGGCCGCTGGCCTAGGGATAGCCGACTTCGAGCGCGGAGCCAAGGCCGCCGGCTCGGGCTTCTACTACCTGAGGAACGAGCTGGCGCTGCTGGACCACGCCATCCAGATGTACGCCGTCGGCTTCCTCCTGAAGAGGGGGTACAGCCTCATAGAGCCCCCCTACATGATAAGGAGGGCCGCATATGAGGGCGTCACGGACCTATCCGACTTCGAGTCCGTCATGTACAAGGTGGACGGCGAGGACCTGCACCTTATAGCAACCTCGGAGCACGCCATGGGGACCATGCTGCAGGACGAGACCCTGCTGGCCGAGAGCCTGCCCATCAAGCTCGTCGGAGTGAGCCCCTGCTTCAGGAGGGAGATCGGGGCCCACGGCAAGTACACGAAGGGCCTGTTCAGGG
>DASWLJ010000134.1:0-9109 GCA_036396185.1 Bathyarchaeia archaeon
TGTGGCTCACCTCCACCGCGCAGGCTCCCCCCAGGGCCCTGCTGAGCCTGGCCTCGGCCGACCTCAGCATGATGTCAAAAAGTGGGACCCCGGGCATTTCAAAGATATTCGGCGCCAACATATAATAATTGTTGGTATGGATCGCGCTCAGCGCCCCGCTATGGGGCCCACCGTCTTCCTCATGAGTATCTCCGATCGGCTCGCCACCAGGTAGTCCCTGAGCTCACCCACCTCCTCGTAGCCCCGGCGCCTGTAGAACCTGCGCGCCCCCTCGTTGAAATCAGAGACGCAGAGGAACACGTTTGGCGTCTCACCGAGTATACGCTCCTCGGCGTGGGCCATAAGCCTGGACCCGACGCCCAGGCCTCTGAAGCCTGGGGCCACGCAGATGGACTTCACGTACCCCCTGAAGGCGCCGTTCATCTCGACGACGACGAGGCCGGCCACCTCGCCTCCCGTGACGGCCACGTAGACCTCGCGTGATGGGTCCGTGATGATCCCCAGCTGCTCCTCGTAGCCCCGTCCCAGCGTGGTCCACGGCTCGGACGTGGCCATCATGCGTGCGCAAGCCTCGGCCTCGCGCCTACCACGCAGCCTACGGACCTCAAAGCCCTCCCAGCTCAGACCGTCCATGGGGTCCCGAATTGATGCTGCCCCACGGAGATATAAGGCCGTGAGCCCCCGGGCCGCACTGGAAGCCTTATTACGTTCACGCCCTCCACCCATCTCTGAGGCTCATGCTGACGGAGGACCAGCTGGAGCGGTGCGTCTCGTGGCTGATGAGCCGCGGCTCGGCGCCCGTCAGGTACCTCACGAAGGTCCACCTGATGGGCTACGACCCGGCGTCCCCCGCGGCCAGGGAGCTCTGGGAGGCGGCCCAGGGTGATCCCGTGGGCGTGGAGATATTCGGGAAGCAGCGGCCTGACGGGTCGTGGTGCGACGGCGGCCCGTGGGCACCCAGACCCAGCTACGTGCCTAAGGACGGGTACACACCTGTGAGCCCCAAGTACGTCACCACGGTCTGGCTGCTGTCCATCCTGGGCGACATGGGCTACACGGTGGAGGACGAGAGGGTGAGGAGTGCCTGCGAGTGGGTCATGGGGTGGCAGAGGCCCAACGGGGTCATGTCGGAGAGCAGGGTGCCCCCGACCGAGTCCTACTACGACGAGAACCCGCGGAATACCCCCTGCAGGATGAGCATACAGATGGACGGCCTCGCGAGGGTAGGCTTCGGCGCTGACCCCCGGATGAAGAAGTCCTGGGACCTGCTGCTGAGGTGGCAGAGGGAGGACGGTGGCTGGGTACAGGAGGGCCACAGGGACGGGACAGCGGCCCCCTACAAGGTGTGGGACAGGAGCTGCCCATGGGTCAGCTACTTCGCCGCCAGCGCCCTGCACCACTCTGGTGTAACAGAATACAGGGAGCCCCTGAGGGAGGCGCTGGAGTTCATAGTCTGGCACCTGGACCAGAAGCGGCCCGAGGACATCAGGAGGTTCTTCTGGCACGGCCACGAACCCGTCAAGGAGCTAATCATGCTAGGGGAGATAGGCTTCAGCCCAGACCAGCGCTCAATCGGCACGCTGCTTGACTGGCTGGAAACCATGTACGATCCAGGTGAAGACCATTTCCAGTACACAGGTAAACCCGTGTCCAAGATGAGCCGCAGGCTGGACGGCGGAGACTCAAGGGTCATGAGGTACAGGCTCTTCCACCTCACAGAGCCTGACTGGCTCACATACTGGGCCACGAGAGCCGAGTACAGTTTCCTAGGGGACCGGTGAAGAGTTCATACCGTTCAGGATGCTTCATTCATAGGATCCATATGTTTTCCGTCTAAGCATCTTGAGTGACGGCTCACCCTCGTCGAACCTTAAAAAAGTAAAATTGATCTTATTTTAATCAAAAAAGATACAGCCACAGTATGTAATCGAAGACACGAAGATAAATGAAAAAGAGGGGGTTACCCGTACATCAGGTAGACGTTGATGGCCGTCATCACGGCCCCCACGATGAGGAAGTTCCTCGCCTTCTCAGGGTCCTTGTCCTTGTTCAAGAACCACGCTATGGCGCCTCCCAGGATCGCGAACAGTACGGGCGCAATGTACCACAGGTTGCTCACGTTCTGCTTCACTGGCGGAGGAGCGTAATAGGCTGGCGGGGGTGCTCCATACTGGGACGGCGGCGCCCCGTACTGAGCGGGTGGAGGCGGCGGAGGCATCTGCTGCCCAGCACCCTGCTTGGCCCCACAGGTCGTGCAGAATGTAGAGTTCGCAGGAATCTGGGCGCCACAGTTCTGACAGTACTTCATCTGGTTCGACATTTATCCTCGCGAGATACATTGATTTCTCAGATAAAAAACTATGACTCTACACGCACTTCTATATACCCGCCTGCACAGCAATGACCATGTCTGAGCCCCTCGATTTCTGCCGTAGAAGATTCAGCCACCTCAAGAAGCTCATGCAGGACCATGAGCTCGACCTTGTCTACCTTCAGGGCGGAGGCCAGAGGCTCAAACGAATAGCCGACACGACCTCAGGGACAGCCCTCATAGTGCCCCTTGACGGCAACCCCCGACTGTTCTGCCACTCCGTGGACATCAACAGCACCCGGGAGGAGTCATGGGTGCCCGTGGAGGAGCTGAGAGGCAGAGCCGAAGCCGACCGGCAGATAGCGGACTACTGCAACCAGCACCTGCGCGAAGGCTCGAAGGTGGGAGTTCAGTCCGAGGTCTTCAGCCACGCGTCCTACAGCTTCATGAAGGAGAACCTGAAGGGTGATCTAGTAGACATCAGCGGCACCTTGGTTCCAGAGGTCTTCTACGGGCTCCACCCGGGAGAAGCCAGGTTCCAGAGAAAGGTCAGCAAGCTGGCCGACATCGCATGCTCCGCCGCCAGGGAGGCCATGAGGCCCGGCGTCACAGAGTACGAGGTCGCGGCCGAGGCCGAGTACGCCATGAGGCGGGAGGGAGCCGAGCTAACAAGCTTCGCCACCATAGTATCCACGGGTCCACGCAGCGCATACAGCCACGGGTGGCCCACAAGCCGCAGACTCAAGGACGGCGAGTTCATGCTGGTGGACCTGGGGCCCCAGATAGATGGTTACGCGGCCGACGAGACACGCACCTTCCTCCTGGGCTCAGACCCCAAGAAGGAGAAGATGCTGGATGCCCTGGACAAGACTGTGGAGGCCGTCGTGCAGGCGGTGAAGCCTGGAGTGAAGTGCAGCGACCTGGACGCGTTGAGCCGAAGCGTTCTGAAGGACCACGGCTTCCCCGACTACCCCCACAGCCTGGGCCACCCCATCAGCGGCTTCGCGGTCCCCAACCTCTCCAAGACCAGCGACCACGTACTCCGTGAGGGCATGCTTTTCACCGTGGAGCCTGGGATATACCTTCCCGGCTACGGGGGAGTGAGGATGGAGGAGAACGTGGTGGCCACAGAGGACGGGTTCGAGCAGCTAACCCGGAGCCCCCGGATACCCATATACTAGAGCTTACCCAGAGCCCTCTTTACCCTGTCCAGGCCTTCTTCAAGGTCAGCCATGGACTGGGCGTAAGCGTTCCTCACATGCCCCTCGCCTTTCCCACCGAACACGTGGCCTGGGGTTAACCCTACTCCGGCTTCATCCCGCAGGTACTCGGTCATCTTCTTTGAGGAATACCCGTACGCGGAGAGGTTCGGGAACAGGTAGAAGGCCCCATCCGGTTTAGTCACCCTCGCCTTCGGTATCTCTGACCACCTGTCGAGGCAGTAGTCCCTCTTCTCCCTGTAGCCCCTCACCATCTCTCTCACACAGTCCTGTGTGCCACTCAGCGCGGCGGCGCTCGCCCACTGAACTGCTGAGTTTACCACAAGGTACGTGGCCATCTGTATGCTGAACAGCTTCTTGTAGAGAGCCTCGTTGGGAGCGACCATGTAGCCAACCCTCCAACCCGTCATCGCGTAGGCCTTACTCAGGCCGTTCAGGATCAGCGTCCTCTCGGCCATCCCGGGAAGACTAGCTATGCTCCTTGCCTTCACGCCATCGTAGGTGATCTCATCATAGATCTCGTCGCTGATGACGATGAGATCCTTCTCCTCGGCGAAGTCAGCTATCTCCTTCAGCTCCGCGTCCTTCAGCACAGCCCCCGTCGGGTTGTCAGGGCTACAGATCAGCAGAGCCCTTGTCCTAGGAGAACAAGCCTCATGGAGGTCCTCGACGTGAAGCCTCCACCCCTCCTCCTTGTACCTGGGCACCGTGACCGGTTTAACTCCGAGGAGGTCCACGGAGTCGTAGTACCCGAAGAAGCAGGGGTCCATGGTCAGGAACTCCTCCCCGGGCTCCATCAGCGCCTTGTAGGCCATGTAGATACCCATTGTACTACCGGGCGTGATGATGACGCGCTCAGGGTCCACCTCGACGCCCATCCTCCTGTACTTCGTGGCCACCGCCTCCCTTAGCTCCGGGATGTGCCTGAAGTCGCCGTAGTGTGTGTGGCCTTCATCTATGGCCCGCTTCATCGCGTCGACGATGTGCTCCGGGGTCCTGTACTCTGGCTCGCCGCCACCCAGAGAAATTACCTTTTTCATTGAATCCACCCTGAAACGCTGATACTACTTTAACCGACTATAAATAGAAAACGGTAATCATTGGTGTCAATAAACCTCTGAGACGCTGATCATGTTCACATTTTATTAGCCTTGGACACCGGGTTATCTTCGATGCCTTCAGGCGCCGCCAAGTTCAGCTGCATACGCTGCGGTAAGTGCTGCGAGGGCCTCGTGTCGGAGGATAAAGGCGTTCTGAGGGGCCTGACCCTGCTGCCTGATGAGATCAGCCTCTTCCCGCCGGGCATGGTTGAACCCGCCATAGGCATCGGGCGAGGACCGCGTTGTGAAAGCTTTAACGTTGTGGCGTATCAGCTCGTGGCAGACGTCTGTCCTCACCGCGGTGATGGCCTGTGCCTAGTCTACGCGCGTAGGCCTTCTTCATGCAGGCAGTTTCCGTTCAGCCTTGAGCCGGGTGACGAGGGGCCCTTGATAGGTTTCGACATGAACTGTCCATCGGTTTCGGCCCTTCTGGTCTCCGGCGGCGGATTGGAGCTTTCCGAGCTTGAGGCCGCTGGCAGGCTCTACAGGTTGAAGGTTCTCCTAGTTGAGAACCCGCGGCGGGCCTGGTTCTATGATCTCGGGACCCACAGATGGGTTAGAGCCGATAGGCTGCGCTAGAATGCCTGGACGGTGTTAGCAACCTGGGACAGTGTTCTGTCGATGCTCAGGACGCTCCCCTGTGAGGGCCGCAGCTCGATCCTGATCCTCTCGTACGGGTGCACGTAGACGCTGGGCTGGCTGACTTGCGCGGGGTCCACGTCGGCCTTGTCTATTTGGGTGAAGTCTATGATCACCTTGAACCTCTCGCCTGCCTCAAGGAGGGTGTCCCCGTTTCCCGTGACTCCCTTCACCATGCACACTGTGCCGTTGCTGTCGTATACTGACGCTTGACACCTCTCGTTGGAGTAGGTTACCGCGAGCCTGCTGTCGCTCATGTCGATCGGTTCATCGCCTTCCCCGAGCCTGACGTAGAAGACGGCCCGCGTGAGGCAGATGTCGCTCTGGGAGCCCGTGTTGTTGGCGAAGGTTCCTATCAGGTCGCTGTCCAAGAATAGAGCCGAGCTGGCCTCGCTCATACCGGCTGAGATCACTGACTCGGCCTTCTCTGACGTGATGTAACCCATGTTCAGCACCATGAACGAGAAGGCTGAAGCGGTGATCACGAAGGCTACCAGCATGATGGCCACCTCGAGGCCAGTCATGCCCCTACTATGCTTGAATGCACCTAGGACCACCACCAGAGTCACCTTAATCAGCGGTGTGTATCCTCGACTTTTCTAAAATAAGCGAATGTGTGTAACCGGCGGAAACTAAAACTTGTCAGCGGTGGTCCTTTGCCATGTCCGGGGTCCTTATGGGCTTCAGGACCAGGCTGCCTCCCTTTATGGCCCATGTGCGTAGGCCCGCGTGCTCTATTTTTGCGTCGTCCAGCAGTTTTTCTGCCTCCTTCTCTGAGCCCTCAGGAACATATAGGAAGAACTTCTTGAACCTCTCACCCATGCCCGTATATCTGGACATGGCCGCCCACTTCTCAACGGTCTCAGGCTTGAAAGTCGTCGCCGTCTCCACCTCGCCGCACTCCCTGATGGAGCCGTCGCCGTTGAGCACGACTATGCTCGGGTACAGGTCGCCCCTCGGCGTGCTGAGCGCCCACGCCCGGGTCTTATAGTCGTTCACCATGGTTCTCCTGCTCTCATCCCAGTCTTCTTGGTCTACGAAGGGGAACCTAGTGGCAGCGATGATGCGGGCGATCCTTCCCCTCAGAACCCTGTCCTCAACCATCACTCGTTCGTCTCCATGAGTTTCAGAGCCTGCTCCCTCCCAGGGATCGGTGCGACGGCCCCCAGACCCGTTGCGGTGATAGCGCCCACTGCATTAGCGAACCTAGCCCTCCTACGAATATCCCACTCCTCCAACGTGGCTGTCACCCACGCGCCGTCGAAGGCGTCCCCTGACCCCGTGGTGTCCACAGGCTTCACGCTAAACCCTGGGCAGGTGAATGCCTCCTCCTCGGAGGCCACGTAGCAGCCCTTGTCGCCCCGCTTGATCACAACGGTTTCAACCCCCATTCCTCTGATGTGGTTCGCCGCCTTAACTGGGTCACTCACCCCGTACAGGGTCTTAATGTCGTCCACGCTGGCGAATACAGTGTCTGCTCTGCGGAAAGCGTACTCTATTGAGGCTTTGGCCGTGTGGATCGGCCACAGCTTGGTCCTCATGTTGACGTCGAATGTGGTTAACCCCCCAGAGTCTCTGCTCAACTCCATGGCGTGGAGAGCCGCATCTCTGAGGCTCTGACTCACGGCCAGGCTTATCCCACTGGTGTGGAAGACCTTGGCTGAGGCGACGCACTCCTCGGGTAAATCATCTACCTTGTAGTGGCTTGCCGCGGAGCCTGCCCTGTAGTATGTGAAATCGTGGCCTCCCCCCTCCACCAGGCTTATTATGTAGATTGCGGTCCAGGCCTCCGGCTCAACTATTACATGGCTGGCGTCCACGCCTTCTCTGGCCCACAGGTCCGTGAAGCTGCGGCCGAACTCGTCGTCTCCCAGTCTACAGAGGTGGGAGACCTTGGAGCCGGTGCGGGCGGCAGCCACCGCGAAGTTGCTTGTGTCTCCCCCCCACCCCCGCTTGAAGAGCTCCACCTGTCCCAGCCTGCCGGTGCCTGTGGCACAGAACTCCACCATGGGCTCCCCGAGGCTCACGACGCCTGGCTTCAAATCGACCTCAAGATGTATCTCGTGGGCATCTGATAAAACTTGGCTCATGGGTAACCCCATTAACAGGGCCAATGTATCAGTTGGTGAACGTGCATGGTCGGATTGTCGGGTGTCATCACTGCCCTCGTCACACCCTTCGACGCTGAGGGGGAGGTTGACATGGAGGCCCTCAGGCGTCTCATAGACTTCCAGGTTAGAGGAGGTGTCCAGGGGCTGTTCCTATGCGGGACTGACAGCTACATCTACCCAGCGGCGGTCATGGGGTGCAAGGGATGTATAACGGGGTACGCGAACGCGTTCCCGGACGTGTACGCAAGGTTCTGGGGGCTATCGTGGAGGGGGACCACGCTGAGGCGCGTAGGCAACAGTTCAGTTTAAACGTGCTGAGGGCGGCGCTGCAGAAGCCTCCGATAGCTCCCCACTACGAGGCTCAGAGGCGTGGACGCGGGCGTCCCAAGGGCTCCGCTTCGAGGCATGAGGCCTGATGAGCGGGAAGCCTTGAGGAGGCGCCTCGTGGAGCTGAGGGTCCTAGGTTGACTCCACCTCGCTGTCGATGACCTTCTCGATGTCCTCCAGCTTCACCTTTATCCAGTCCCTCAGCCCGTTAATTTTCCTGATCTTGGCGTTCCACTTGGCCGCGTCGATCTGTTGCCTTATGGACTTCTCAACGGTGCTCTGTAGGAGGTTGGGGTCGAGCGCGTCCAGCTCCACGGCCCTGTCCCCGTGCTCGGCCAGAAACCCGTCGGCTCTTGCGTCGCTTCTCTTCACGGGCATGGGAGGCAGATCGTACTGCCTAATCTGGTCCATGGTCAAGGCCACCCTGTGGACCTCGAAGTCCTTGGCGCCGTACTTCTCGAGTCTCTCGGTCAAGTCCCGCTCTATGTCTACGCCGCTTGGGTCGAAGTCACCGTAGTAGAGCACGATGGAGTGTTTGCCTCCGGGCCTCGACGTGATGTACCTGGACATCTCCTGGACGTAGCTGAAGCTGGGGTAGCCGCGAGTAGGAAACGTGCGGATACTGTACTTATTGGCGATGCGGCTCACAAGTCGGCTTAGGGCGTCCTTCTCGAGGCTTATCAGCACGTTTCTTGGCTGGTCGTCCCACATGGGCATAGTGAAGCCCTTCCAGCTGTCCTGCAGCGATTCTAGGCGCATCTTGAGGTACTCCTCGGCTGAGCCGTACCCCACGTCGCCTCTGCCCAGGACTCTTCTGCTTCTGTCCTCCAGACAGTTTATGGGTACGTCGCCGTCCTCTCTGGCCTTGACCATGGTGCGGCTGAGCTTCTTGTAGCTGTTCACCGTGTTGGGGATGAGGAGCCTGCTGACGAGCCGGTAGTAGAGCTGTCTGAGGGTGATGGCTGTGTCGTACTGCTGCAGTATCTCGAGGGACGCCTTGACTATCTCCTCGTAGTTCGCCCACCGACTGCCCATCGATCATCCATGCTGATCGAGGATATAATTCATTTTTTATGTGTTCATCCGTGGTTGACGGGTGGGCCGACAAGGTACTATGTACAGTATTTATGGTTGGGGTTTTTCTCGGAAACATTTAAAAGTGTTAAAATCTGCGATTCGAGAACGAACATGTCAATGAAGAAAGCCACGCCCGTGGAAATCATGGACGGCAAGAGCTTCCGCCTCAGGACGGACGCCATCATCATCCTGGACGGCGTCGATGTCCCAGACAAGTCAACGCCTGAGGGAAAGAAAGCTAGGGACAGGCTGAGCGAGCTGGTCCTCAACAAGAAGGTGGAGTACGAGACAACCCAGTGGACCTCCATGGGCCAGACCAAGGCC
>DASWLJ010000135.1:0-3788 GCA_036396185.1 Bathyarchaeia archaeon
CTTCGTGTTCGGCCAGGGCGACATCACGTTCTGTGATCCCGCGTACGTGAGGAAGGTGTTTAAAGTAATCAGGAGCCACAATCCGCGGACGCAGAAGGACTACTATTTCCAGTCCAAGAACCCGGCGTGCCTGGAGCAGTACCTGGGAGAGTACCCGAGGAACAGCATCCTTGTGACCACCATGGAGACTAACCGAGATGAGGGCTACGAGAAGGTGTCAAAGGCCCCGGTTCCTAGTGTCCGGTTCAGGGATTTTACCGGGTTGAAGTATCCGAGGAAGGTGGTGACGATCGAGCCGGTGATGGACTTCGACGTGGACGAGTTCCTGGGGTGGATGCTGAAGCTGAAGGATCAGGGGAGCCTCAAGTACGTGTGGTTCGGGTTTAATTCTAATCCGGATAAGGTGCGGCTGCCTGAGCCGTCGGAAGAGAAGGCCCAGGAGTTCGTTGACTTGCTGACGGCAGCGGGTATCGAGGTGCGGGGGAAGTCGTTGAGAGGAGTTAGAGTCGGATGAGCGATAAGATACTTAACCGTCTCCTGGAGCTCCTCCAGGAGGACCAGGAGCTCCACGACGCCATAGTAGAGGCCATACGCAGCAAGGCAGAGGCCGAGAGAGCCAGGGCAGATTGGTACAACAGAAGAAACCGTGTAAGCTGAGACGACCATGAGACACCACAGCAGCCATGCAGATAGGCCGCGCCCTAAGTCACACAGAGCCGACAAGCCGCGGCCTACCAGACCGTGAGTTTGAGGAGGTATTCAATGCACTCGGCGACGCTGCCGAGGCGCTGAGCCTTCTTCATTCGGTTCAGGCGGTCGGCCAGCTCCTTCGGAACCGTGATGGCGACATACCCTTTAGGCGGCATGATAGATCCTCCGCCGTGGACAATTTGATTTTTACGGTAAGGTCACCAAGGTGCCCACCTAGGTGGGCACTTCCGCCCCTGCAGGGGCCTCAGCTTCTCCCAGTTAAGCCCTAGAACGTTCGGCTAACAAAATGTTAGCCGGAAAAGTTGGTAAAGCGGATAAATTATTGGAGGAAATCGGAAAAGAGGCGGAAAATGCCCCAATCGCTGAGTCGAAAAGGCAGGAAACAGCCGCAAACATAAAAACAACCCAGAAAACAATATCAGAGCCCACCGGTAATTTTCCGGAGGGCCCTTTAAAGGAATACCAGTTACGGGCATAAACCGCTTCGTAATATCATATAAAGCGAAACCTATTAACCCGTTGAGACCCACGGGTCATACCGTAAAAGATGAGCGACTACCTCGGGACCCCGATGAGTGACGCGAGGGGCTACCTCCTGCCGGAGGAGGTCAGGCTCTGCATCGATCACACGGGGTCCCTCAGGGACAGGGCGATCCTCTGGCTGCTGTGGGCCACGGGCTGCAGGCTCACGGAGCTCCTCATGTTCACCGTCAAGGACATCTCCTGGAGGGATAAGGCCCTCTACATGTGGACCCTGAAGCGGAAGGAGAAGCGGCGCTATCAGAGGATCGTGCTCGTGGACGACGCCACCATCTCCCTGATCAGAGAGTACCTGGAGGCCTATGACGTGGAGGGTGGACACCTGTTCGGCTTGACAGCCCGCAGGGTCGAGCAGATTGTGGCCACGGCGGGGAAGGCAGCAGGGATACCCCGCGTGGGGGAGAAGATGATCCACCCCCACCACTTCAGGCACAGCCACTGCGTGGCCTGGGTGAGGGCTAACCCAACCATGGAGGGTCTGCGGAAGCTCCAGCAGCGGGTGGGCCACGCCAGCATAACGACGACTGCCCACTACCTCCAGTTTGCCTTCGAGGAGCAGAGGGAGGACATGGAGAGAGTCCTGGGCGGGGTCCAATAAATGAGGCGCAGGTGCCCAGACTGTGGGCGCCCACTCTCGAGGGCCAAGCACGCGGGGGCCTACCACTGCGATAATTCTTGGTGCCACGTTATCTCCGTTATTTATAAAAAAGGCGCGCGCAATTACGCAATAACCAGGGTGACTAGGGCCGCCGTGGGCAGGGCGACAGGCCTCACGGACGTGACGCCATGGGTGGACGGGCGTATCCGGGTGTAGAGGCTAGCTCTATGGGACATGGGGGTGTATATTTGTATATTAGTACACTTCTAGCGGTTCTCTGGGTTTACCCCCCTGGGGTGATTACTCTCTCATCATAATAATAATAATAATAATAACTAATAAGGGCTTATCCTGTATCTGCTTAAGCTAGCTGAATAACAAACAAACAACTAATATAAGACAATATACACCCCCCTTGATGCGGTGCTAATGGCTACAAGACGCGACGGGAGCGGTATAAAGCGCGAGAGACTCCTCAAGATACACGGCATGATCAAGGGAGCCGGGGACATACCCCTAGGTAGGTTCCTGGCGACATGCTCGTACACGATGGGCCTCAACCACTCCACGACAAAAAAGTACCTGGGCGACCTCGTAGCCCTCGATATGATCGAGGTAGACGAGGCCACGGACCTCGTCCGGGAGCACGTCCCTCAAGCAGTTAACGGTTAACTGGTCTGCTGCTCGTAGCAGACGAGGCCGCCCACCGTGCCGACGCTCGTCCTGAAGGTGCGGAGGTCGCGGCTGTCGCCCATGCCCCAGACGGTGCGCTCCCCGTGGGTGGGCATGAGCTTCCTGTGGCGGCCCAGGAGCGTGCCGTCGCTGTCTATGAAGAGGATGGTGTTGTAGAGGGTGTTGCTGCCGGGCTGGTCGCTCATCTCTGTGCAGCCGACGACGGCGACGATCTCGTTGTCGCGGGCCGCCTGGCAGAGGGCGTCGGTGTCTGGGCCGGGGATGGCTACGGCGTTCTTCATGTACTGGACCTGGTTCATGCTCCAGCGGCTTATGGGGTTGGCTCCCCTCCAGTAGGGGTACCCGGGTATGTGGGTCTCGCTGAACACGACGATCTGTGCCTTGCTGCGGGCGGCCTCCTCGATGGCCTTGATGGTCTTCTCGACGGTGGCTCCCCGGTCCA
The DNA here is from genome assembly GCA_036396185.1 of Bathyarchaeia archaeon. Taxonomy (GTDB): domain Archaea; phylum Thermoproteota; class Bathyarchaeia; order TCS64; family TCS64; genus RBG-16-57-9. The sequence continues at coordinate 2,985 of DASWLJ010000135.1, forward strand.
TGAAGACGGGGCTCACTTGGGCTACCGCTGCCTTGACCTTCTCCTGCATGGATATGGTTTGAATGCTTGGTGCTTAAATGTTGGTTGTTTGCGGTGGGTGTTCTTGGAGCCTTAGATTACAGTGGCTGTACAGAACATGAATTATTTTTGGGTTGCATTTAAGCGGTTTTTAGCTAACATGCGTCATCTTACCCGTTTTCAATGTGGCGCTCGTCCGTGTACGCATTCCAGATGGGGAAACCTTAAGTTAGGCGCCTCTGTATCGGTGTGCGGTGAAAGAGATGACCAAGGTGATGGAGGATGTTGATGAGCCGCCTTGGCGTATCCTCGGCGGTTGAGTTCGAACCAGTTTTCTCATTGACTGAGGAGGTGAACCCCCAGGGGTGACGCAGCATGAAGGACATTTGGCCCCTGGAGTACGGCATCGGGAACACACGCCTCAGGAAGAGCTGCCGGGACGCTCCGATAACGTTTACGTCCAGCTGTAGAACGTGTCCTGAGTATCGGGGGTGCAGGCACGCCCGGAGGGTCTCAGAGCAGTTGGAGGATTTTTAATATTTTCTTCCTTTAAAGAATGCCGAGAAAAATGGTTTTGATTCCAACGCACGCGCACGAGTTCCATGTAACAAACCTTAGATTTGGGATGGTGAAAGGTGGGCCTCCCAACTAGGGAATTAAAACACTCCTAAAAATATGCCGCGTACGCGCATCAACTAAGATAACCGCCGAACAGAGAACACCCCGCGGACACCGCCACCGGTAGTCGCCGCCTAAAAACCTGAAAAAAGCCTCTGAACCGGAAAA
>DASWLJ010000136.1:0-2887 GCA_036396185.1 Bathyarchaeia archaeon
TTAGGTTCTCGAAGACCCCCGTTAGGCTGGGGCCCGCCCCGGCGCTGGGGCAGCACAACGATGAGATTCTTAGAGACATGTTGGGCTACGACGCACAGGTGATAGCCGGCCTGCGGAAAGAGGGAGTGATAGGCTAGAGCCTGAACATGTTGCCTGATCTCGGATCAGCCCCTGTTGGGGCGGGGTCGTCTCGCCTGGGAGCCCGAACTAGATGAGCCGTTGATGAAATAATACCATCGAAGGGTGTAGAAAGCATTATAATGTTGAGTCCGCTATATTGAATATCAGTTGAAGATTAAAGAAACTCTCAGAGGGTGGCTGTACAGGCTTTTCCCGTCGCTGGAGTACGAGAAGAAGAGAAAGAGCCTCGACAAGTTCTTCCAGAAGAAAAAGTCAGAGTGACTCAGCGACATGGTATTCTCATCGAATTAGGCTGTGGAGCATACAGCTCAATGATTTTAGGCGCCCTTGGCTTTCCCCACATACATGGGGACCACTATCAGCAGAGCCACCCAGACCACCAAGTCGATGAGCAGAGCCGACATGTCCACCCTCCAGGTGTCCACGGGCCCGGCTATCGTGATTAGCTGGTGGACGCCCCACGTGAGGGGTAGCCCGTAGGACATGTTAACGTTGTCAGGGTAGCTCGTCATCCAGCCGTAGGTCAGCGCAGCCACCGTCAACACCCCGATGGCGACCCTACTCAGCGTAGCCCTATCAAACATCATGGGTGACACAGGTGAGCGCCGGGTTATCAACCTTCACCCATAGGCAGAGCCCCGTAATGGGCATGTTTACCTGCCGAGAGCGCTTATCTACGCGGAGCCTCGCCAGTTAAATGATATTACATGAACATAGACTTCCACAACCACTTCTACCCGGACGCCTACATCCGGGAGCTCAAGAAGGAGAAGGGATACGCCAGCGTCTCCACCGACAAGGAGGGCAGGCTACTGATACACTACACGGGGGACTACAACGTCGTGGTCGGCTCCCACATAGACATCGGCCAGAGGCTCAAGGACATGGACAGGAACGACATAGACGTTCAGGTTCTGACCTTGACCACCCCCGGGGTTGAACGTGAGAGCCCCGCGAGGGGCGTCAAGCTGGCCCGTCTCACCAACGACGGCTTCGCCCAGATCATCGAGAAGCACCCTGACCGCTTCACGGCGCTGAGCACGTTGCCTCTGCAGGACCCGGCGGCCGCCGTGGAGGAGCTGGAGAGGTCCGTGACGGAGCTGGGGCTCAGGGGAGCCATGCTTCTCTCCAACGTCAACGGCAGGCCCCTGGACTCGAAGGAGTTCCAGCCCGTCTACGAGAAGGCCGTGAAGCTGGACGTGCCCATGTACATCCACCCCACGTCCCCCATCAACTATAAGGGCATGGACGACTACCGCCTCGTCCCCATGATAGGGTTCGGCGTGGACACGTCTTTAGCTGTTCTACGCCTTGTGTTCAGCGGAACCATGAAGAGGCTGCCCAAGCTGAAGCTGGTGGCCAGCCACGTGGGAGGCGTCTTCCCGTTCCTGAGGGGGCGCATCGAGACCTGCTACAACGCCTACCCCGAGTGCAAGGTCAACATAACTGAGCCGCCGTCAAACTACCTGAGGAAGGTGTGGATGGACTCCATAATCTACGACAACGACGTCCTCGCGTCGGCTCTGGCCTTCAGCGGCGCCGAGAAGATGATGCTGGGCACCGACCACCCCCACCAGATAGGCGACATAGAGAAGGCGGTCCGGCGCATCAGGGACCTGGACATCCCCGACGCGGACAAGGAGTTGATCCTCGGAGGCAACGCCGAGAAGCTCCTCAAACTCTAACCTAATGGACAGGCTTAGATTCATAACCATGAAACCCGATTAGAAGCCATGCCGACCACCCTGGACCTGGGCAACCTGTTCCTATTCATCAGCGGATTCCTCATGATCCGCACAGCCTACCGCGACCGACAGGTCCTCAAAGGCTACGACCTCGCAGGCAGCCTGCTCCTCGCCACAGGGATCACCTTCGCCCTAATCTTCTACGCGGAGATGGGGTACTGACTCAGCATCCTGCTCACCCTACCCAACTACGGCTACTGGCTGGTGGTCGTCGCCAGCCTGCTTAAGGCTAGGAGAAAGTAGCTAAAAGCAACCCAGAAAAAATGTACGTTCTGTACAGCCACTGTTATCCCGGATACTTCAAAGGGAGGGCTACACCCACACCTCACCCAGAAGCCTTAACGCGTTCAGGCCCACCACCTTCTGGACCTCGCCGTCGCTGTACCCGTGCTTCACCATCCACCGCGGGATGTTCACGAACTCGCTGGGGTTCTCCAGCCCCTTGACGTAGCTGGGGTCCACGACGCCCTGGGGCACCTTGGGTTCCTCCACGACCCTGCCGCCCTTCCTCCTGTGGTGGGCGATCCTGCGGGGGAACCACACCTTGTAGAGCTCCTGGTGCGCCCCGTAGAGCGTGTCCGGGCCGCAGCCCACGTGGTCTATGCCCATGAGGTCTATGCAGTACTCGAGGCACTCCATGTAGCTCTCGATGCTGCCCACCGGGTTCTTTTTAGTCCGCAGACCCTTCCCAGCGCCGCCCACTCCCAGTAGTCCGCCGGCCTCGGCCAGCGCGTGCAGCACCTCATCGCCGTTTGTATGGCCCACGGCTATCGCCGCCGGGCCGCTGTGGCTGTTGTAGATGGGTCTGCCGCTTGCCTCGACGGTCTCCAGGGCCGTCCTGTCGTTGGTGTGGCCCACGTCCACCAGCATCCCCAGCTTGTTCATCCGCTTCACCGCGTCGTACCCGAAGTCCGTGAGCCCCGAGTCGAGGAACGTCTCACCCATCCCGCCGCCCAGCATGTTGGACTCGCTGTAGCAGATGCCCATGCTTCGGACGCCGA
>DASWLJ010000137.1:0-3133 GCA_036396185.1 Bathyarchaeia archaeon
CCTGGACCTCATAGTGGGTAAGGTGTCCAAGGCTTTCAGCGCCGAGCAGCCTCGCGTAAAGGCTCCCAGGGCCGAGTCCCAGGCGTCCATTGAGAAGTTCCCCAACATTCAGAGGACCAGCCAGTGCAGCGAGGCGGTGCAGGGGCTCCTTGAGTCGGATTGGGGTAAGACACCCCGGATGATAGGGGAGCTGCGCCGCGCCATGGAGGCCAACGCCATATTCTTTCCCAAGACCACGCTGAGCGGGGTTCTCGTCTGGATGGTGAAGAAGGGGAGCCTCCGCAGGTGGAAGGACACGAAGAGGGGGTACCTCTACATGCTGAACAGGGAGGAGGCCGCCGTTGCCCAGGCTCAGGGTTAGTATTAAGACGAGCTACGGGGAGATCGAGGTCTCGGGTGAGAGCCCCGGCGAGATCATGGAGGGACTGGAGTGGCTCACATCAGAGTTCGTGGCGGGCGTCTCCGGAAGGGTCTCGGACGTGGCTGCGGCGGAGGCCGAGGACAACCTGAAGGGTATCGTAAGGGTGGGCCGCGACGGGCCCACCATCGTCACCAGTGAGGAGCTGAGCCACTACGAGAGCATCGGCCTCATCATGTACGCCATGAAGGACCACGAGGCCACGGGCAAGATGATCAGGGACAGGCTCTCGTCCAGCGGCAAGAGCGTCACTGTGGCGGCCAGGCTCCACGAGATGAGGCGCAGGGGCCACGTGTTCCAGCCCGACGGCAAGGGCAGCGAGTACAGACTCACCATGAAGGGCGTCAAGTGGATAGAGGAAGATGTCCTGCTCAGGTTGGGCGAGGGTTAGCCTGTCTTCTTGCGGTCCCGGTAGAGCTCCATGGTGGTCACGAGCAGCATCATGACTACGCCCTTGCTGTCCACGTTGTAGCCGCCGTCCCTGAAGGTGCTCCTCTGAACCATGTCCTTCTCAAGGAGCTTGGCAACGGCCCTCTCCGTGGCCTTGGGGGTGAGCGCCAACTCGTCGCTGATCTCCTTAACGGTCATGGTCCTGCCCGTGTTCAGGAGGTGGTAGAAGACCATGAACTGGCTGGGCGCCTTCTGCAGGCCCAGCAGGGTCTCCATCTTCTCCTTCATCTCCCCCAACTGTTGCTCAGACACTTTCGTTCACCCTACTTTTCCTTTGGTCGTCTATAAAGTTTCATCAGTATGTCGTACGGCGTGGTGAGCGCAGCGTAGCCGTCTCCCCTGGATTCCACCAGCCCGTCCCGCTTGAGCTCCGCGAGCCTGGCTCGGACGCTGCTACTGTTCTCCCCCAGCTCTTTGCTGATGTCGATGGGCTTCATGGCCTGACCACGGAACGTGAGGTGGACAAGTATCTTGAAGGCCGAGGTCTCGGGGTCCAGATCATCCAGCTTCATGCGGGGTCACTCGAAGTACTTCTTCAGCAGCTCAACCAGTATTGGGCCGAGGCGGTACCTGTAGACGCCGCGGCTGACGCGCTCAACCAGCTCCTTCTTGTTGAGGTTGAACAGGGCTATGTTGACGGCGTTCACCGTGAGGCCCAGCCCGTCGGCTATCTCCTGGCTGCTCATGGGGTCCCCGCTCTGGACCAGCATTATGAGGACGTCGCGCTGGCTGTCCGCCCGCTTGAGACCCTCCAGCTCCTCGGAACCCATCCCCTGCCCTCCGGCTACTTCTGCTGCGCAGCGTACAGGTGCGAGACGATGTCCGTGAAGGACACGAGGCTCCTGTATGAGCCGTCCTCATGCTGCCGCACGTAGCCCTTGTCCAGCAGAGTCCTTAGGGCTGGCCTGACGGTGCCGGGGGCTATGCCCGTCTCGGTGCTTATGTCGTTGGGCTGGCTGGGGCCGCGGAAGGCCAGGTAGACCAGGACCTTGAACTGGCTGGTGGTGGGCGACACGTCCTTGAGGACCCTGTCCCAGTTCTCGCTCAAGCCGTCTTCCCCTGCTCAAGTGCCTCGACGCGCGCCATGAGGTTGAGGAGAATGCCCGCGACGCTGGGCGCGTAGCTGCCTCTGCCCGAGCGCTCGAGGAGTCCCTCCTCGGCGAGCTTGGCGAAAGCGGCCTTGACGCTGTTGTAGTTGGCGCCCAGCTTCTCGGCCATCTCTGTGGGTCCGAGGGCCGGGTTCCCCAGGAACTCCTTGAAAACGGTGTCTTTCAGGCTCTGATTCTTGTTCATCTTTCTGGTTGTCACCTCTGTGTAAAGAGGTATTTAACTTTACTTTTGGGGTCAACGGGTTTTTACATTGATAATCATCGATGGACGAGCGCCTTAATTTCTTAGTATATAAATAAAATGGCTTAAAACAGAAATTACGCTCAGAGACATCGCAACGGTTAAATATCGAGGAAAGAAAGGGTTGTACATCGACGGTTTTCAATGGAAGTGATGCCTTGGTGCTCGCGGTCAAGGAACGGAACGAACTGGTGGACCCCACGCCGCGGGCCCAAAGCCTCAGCCTTAGCATAAGGAACCTGCTCCTCAACGAGATCACCGGCGATGTCCTGACGGAGGCCCCGCTGGTCAAGGAACTGGCCGAGAGGATCAGGCGCGAGATGAATATGGTTCAGCTCAGAAAGCGGGAGGCCTTCACCTATGTAGCGGGGGTGGACGCGGGGAGCCAGGTGATACCGCTGGCGTCCAGGCAGTACGCCGTCATCGGCGCCCTCGTGTACAGCCTGCCCTCGGGGGCCAGGTTCTATCTGCCACCGGAGAGCATGTGTAAGCCCTACTCGGTGGGCGGCGGAAGTTTCGGCGGCTCCGTGAACCTGAGGCGGGAGGCCCGGCTCTACGAGACGGCGCGGGAGTTCCTGGTGGGCGGCGGCGAGGTGGAGCTCATGCTGATGGACGGGCCGCTGGCGCTGAGCGGCTGGTGGGGGGCAGCGGGCAGCGAGGCTGAGAGGCGGCGGCTGGTGGACGCCTTGAATGGGCTCCTCAGGGTGTGTAGGGACAGGGGCGTGGCCGTGGCGGGGGTCGTGAAACGTCCCAGCGCCAGGTACCTGGTACACTACCTGGGGCTGGGCGCCGAGACGGACCTGAGCGACAGCTACCTGATGCACCAGACGCTGGAGCCGGGTGAACGCACCGACATATTCAGCCCCAGGACGGCCCTGCGCATGGCATCCAGGGGGAGCCCCATGATGGACGTTG
>DASWLJ010000138.1:0-38614 GCA_036396185.1 Bathyarchaeia archaeon
GTAAAAAATGTGGTTTAAGGGCCCAGCGCGCGCTCACAGCCTGAAGAGTAGCTAACTCAACCAATCAAAGTTCACCTGAAGAAGGTTAGTTTGAGATGAGGATAAGGTTACGGTGAGCCTGGCTTAGGGGAGTTTCCTCCCAGCCTTCTTAAAGTACTCCTCAATCTCCTTCTTCTGCTTCTCAGGTATCGTTCTCTCAAAGGGCCAGGCAGCGGCCTCCGCCACGTAGCGCCTAAGGAACTCCTCGGCGAAGGCTCCGTGTGTCCTCAGCGCCTCGGGGCTCAGCCACTTCTCCTCATCCTCCCTGCTATGCATCAACAGGTTCGTAGGCGTATCCCTGCTGAGGGACACACTTGGGACCCCGACGGCGGAGAGGGGCGTCCCGTCCGATGAGTAGACGGCCTCGGAGACGCTGAAGACCACCCCCTTCTCCTTGGACAGCAGCTTCACAGCCGCGGTCAGCTCGGGTGGGCCAAGAACCTTGGCGCTGTTTGTGCCTATCAGACCCCCATGGACATCCAGGTTAAGGCAGAGAACCGTGTTATCGAGCTCCGTGGCAGCCTCCTCGTCCGCCTTCTTAGCCGCCTCGCTCGCCTCCCTGAGCCTCTTCGCGTACTCCCTGCTCCCAAGCAGACCGAGTTCCTCGCAGCCCCAGGCCACGAAGCGCATCGTCCTCTTCGATCCCCTCTCCTTGAAGACCCGTGCAAGCTCCAGCATGATCGCGGTGCCGCCGGCGTTGTCCCCGGCGCCAGGGACCTCCAGGACGGTGTCATAGTGGCCGCCCACCACTGTGATCTCCTCGGGGCGCAGCGTCCCCCTGACCTCCGCGACCACGTTCTGGGTCCTGACTGTCTTCTCCTCGGTCACCGCTGTGAGACGCATGCTCTTAACCCCGGACTTGACGAGCTTCACCCCATCCTCGAAAGTGACCCTGACCATGGGTATGTCAACGTACTTCTTCCTGAACGTCGGGCTCCCCCAGAGGTTCTTAGCCATCGCCCCCGGCGTGGACTCGATCATTATCATCCCCGCGGGCCTGTACTTCTTCAGCTGGGCGAAGGCGCGGTCCCTGTTGGCGGGGGCCCCTGAGGTGATGATGAACTTCCCCTCCACATCCCCTGTGATGTACTCCTCATCATACGAGTCGAGGTGGAGGACGCTCCCCGTCACGCCATTCGCGCCTGTGCTACCCGAGAGCGGCATCACCTCGCACGGTATCTCCGCCTTGTACGGCTTCAGCACCTCAAGCCTTTTCGCTTTGACGCTCCCCGTGAACGCGTCGAACTCCTCGATTCTGGCGTCGAGCCCCAGCCTCTCAAGCTCCGATAATATCCACTCTGCGGATCTCCTCTCCGCGTCTGTTCCGCTGGGCCTCGACCCGATGTCGACGGCAAGCTTCTTCATATACTCGAATGCTTTCTCACCGCTGAAACTCATAATAGGTTCCTCAACCTAGAAGGGGGCATTCATTAAAAAGAATATTCCTCGCGCCGGCTTATCTCGAAATTCATTGCTAGAGCGCGCGAGTTTTTTTTTCAATCATTCTAATAATAAAAAAACTCGAAAATTAATGCACCTGACCTTCGCCAGGGCCTCCTCCGAGTAGTCCCGCACGTATCTGACGAAGAGGTTGCCGCCGGCCTTACCCCCATCTTCTCGTTGACAAGAACCACATTGTGCTTCTTTCTTATCCTAGTCTCCTGTAAGTGGGTGAGGGCCGGCCCATCAGTCCGTTCTATCAATATGTAGTCGTTGTAGACGCCGGCCCTCTGAGCGGATCCCTGGTAGTTTCCCTCTTTTTTTCGATTTATCATTTTAAACCGAAACTATTTAAGCTCAGGGTCAAACCTGACACCCGGCCAAAACACGTGAACGAGTGAAAAAACGCCGAAAATAGAGGAGTTCTGTAGGAGAACATGAGCGAATTTGTACCCTGGATCGAGCAGAGAAACGCCGAGAACTGGGTGCTAATGAACTCAAACTTAATAAAGGCTCTAAGGGAAGCCTCAAGAACGGTAACAGAGACCTTCAACCTCTTGAAGAACCAGGGATACACAACTGAGTCGAGCATACGTAAGTCTCTAAAGACCGGAGAGAAGCAAGGAATCATATACAGAACAGCAAACCATCCGGGGCATTATGCACAATTTAATTTAACCGATTTCGGCATAGAACTGTACAACACAGTGGTTCAAGGAGGACTAACTTCCAGACCTGGGGTTACTCCATGAAACACGCTACACACCTCCTAAATGGTGGAATTAATAGAATTTTAAGAGGAAGACGAAGAGTAACCTTGACCTCATCTAAATGTCTTTGAGAGCCTTCCTTGTCTCCTCGGGGAAGTCCCGGAGCAGGTTCCTGATGTCCACCCCGCCGAAGACCCGCGGAAAAGCAGCGGACACAGGCCGACGGCAGTCGCCGCCTAAAGACCCGGAGAAAAGCCTCCAAACCGTGAAACAAGCCCGAAAACGGGGAACCGTGACGGCGACGACTACACCCCTCCCCTCCACCCGTGCACGCGCAGACAAATACACACACACAAACGCCCCATACCTCCCGCAAAAACCAGGCAATGGGATCTTCACAATTCAGCCTAAAAAAGAGAAAGAGTGAAAAAACTAGTCCTTCGCCAACAGTATCGCTATGTTGCTTACGTTCCTGGGGCTACCGTCCTCACTCTCCAACTGCTCAGTCCCTATGCTGATGTCCTTCACATGAAGATCCGAGACGAACTGGTTCCTGACCACCTCAGCCACGTCCACCGCCTTGCTGATGGCGCGGCCCCTGGCCATGAGGGTGACCTCGCTTCCCTCGCTCTTCAGGGACGTCATCACCGCTAAGCAGTAGGCCATAACGGGTTTTCTGCCGATATAGACAACGTTACTCTGCTCCACTTGTATCACCGTGTGTTACCGTGTGTTCGGTACCCCAAACTCTGTCAAAACCAGTATTAATCTTTTAGGAGTTGTTTCACACATGAATATGCATGCTCTCAGCGTACCGTTGATATTTACACGAATAAACATCCATATTCACTATAAGAACGCATCAAAAGAATTCCTTTGAATTGTAGGTTGAAGCGAGGAGAATCAGAGAACAAAAAACTTCTACTGACCGCACTCATGGCACTAACAGTATTAAGTCACGCAACTTTATGGCCGTTTAACATTCTGGGCACTAGAGCGGTACTACATGAACCTGCACTCAACAGCTCCATCGGCAACGTAGGCGACACAGTTCTCGTCCAAGGCGGCCCAGGCGAAGTAGGAGGCGGCCTACCCGTCTACCTATACTGGGATAATGTCCAGCAGTGGAACGGCTACGAGGGACTGCTCAACGCAACTAGATCAGATCCAGACGGAACATACGCCATGAGCTTCACCGTACCGGAAGTCTGCGCAGGAAAACACACACTCTGGGTTAAAAATAGCTACTCAGGGGAAACCACTTCCGCATCCTTCCATGTGGCGCCCTCAGTCTCACTGGAGAAAATATACATCACCCAAGAAGACAGCGTCAGTTTCTCTGGAACAGGTTTCGGTTCACGAAACAAGGTTACATTCATCGTGACTGATGTCAATCTGGGTGGAGTACCAGGATGGCCTACCACATCGGATGTCAAGCAAATAGGTGAAGGCAACGGAGTAAAAACAGAGTGGACCTCTGTCCTATCTAACCACCCAGTCAAGCCAGGGTCAATATCGGTAGACGTAGACGGATCCTCGATCCTTGACCAAGGGTATGGCACACTTAAAGGTGAAGCTGGGCAGGGTACAATCGATTATGTGTCAGGTGAAGTGAGAATAGTCCTCCATGAGCCGCCTGCAAGCGGGCTCTCCGTCTCCCTAAGCTACGAGTACTTTGAGGAAAGCGCCGAACTTACTCTTCTCTCCGAGCTGATCACATCAACCGAAAAAGGAAAAATCGTTGGAGCAGCGTCTTTCCCAGATCTACCTTACGGAAACTACACTTTCACCGCCATAGACTCTGAAAACAACACCGCCTCCAACCTGATCCACATCTCACCTAAGCTAATCCTTAGCAAGACTAGAGTAGACGTCGGCGACATACTCCATGTAAAAGGCCAGGGCTTCACACTCGAAAGTAAAATCCTTCAAGGCCACGTCATGGTTTACAGTAACATCTGGAACGGTTCAAGCTGCTCCATCTATAACTATCCAACTGGAGGTGTACCTGTGGACACAGAAAACGAATTCTCTCTCTACCTGATAGTTCCTCAAGTGCCTCAACCAGGTGGCCAATACTTACTCAGTGTTAAAGACTCCGCAGGGCTAGTGAGTCAAGGCAGTTTACTGATCGAAAAGACAGCTTACATCGAAGTAAAGGTTGATTCCAGTAGCGATAAACCTAAAATCACTGTCTTTGGTAAGAACTACCCTAACATCCAAGGAAGGCAGGTGTCTCTCGCACTTAAGAGCGTTGAAGAAGATCAGAAAATCAACATAGGTTATGCCACCACAGACTATAATGGATACTTTCAACAATCCTTCACATATAGTAACTCCGCATACTTCCAGTACGAACTTGTAGCCCAAGCCGACAACATTCGATGTTGTTACATGATACAGATTTCCCATCTAAACGTCGAGCTTTCACAAGCCTACGGTGCACCCGGAGACACTATCAAGATAACCGGAACAGGGTTCACAGCAGGGGGGTCTTGGTCAGCAACCTTGAACAGCGTCATCGTCGTGGATCAGGAAGACGGTGTAGTTAATAATCGAGGGCAATTGAAGATCAACTCACGGACCCCCCAGTTCTCAATACCTCAGATATCCCAAGGCAACTATACACTCATCATCCAAGACACAGTAACAGGGTGGAAACAGCTACTTGATTTCACAGTGCTCGACGATACGCCAAACTGGAAGACGGAGCTCCCTCAACCTGTATTCACTTCCCCCAGTGTTCTCAATGAGGAGCAAACAATCGAACTAAATGGATCAGCTTCGATTGATCCCGATGGGGTGATTTTATCTTACCACTGGGACTTCGGGGATGGCTCAACATCACAGCAGATACGTCCTATCCACGTCTATCATCAAGACGGTGTCTACTCGATAACACTGTCCGTAAGAGACAATAATGGCGCAACCGCTCAAACCACAAAGGAAATACAAGTAAATGACATAGACCCCGCGCCCGACTTCAAATCATCAAAAACCAGTGGCTGCTGTCCTCTAACAATCAGGTTCACCGACGAAACCATACACCATGATAACATAACTCTCTGGAGCTGGAGCTTCGGTGATGGCGGAACCAGTACAGAGCAAAACCCATACCATACGTATTCGAGACCCGGTGTTTATACGGTTACGCTCAAGGTTGTTGAGGACGATGGAGATGAATCAACCATAACCAAGACCAACTACATCAATGTTTATGGCGACGATAACCAACCTCCAACAAACCATAAAGCCGTTGCTTGGGCAATAGGCAACACCATTACAGTATACGCAGTGATCAGTGACAACTCCAATATAGCGTCAGCAAAATTACTTGTACCGGGTTACCCAGACGTCACATTGGAGGAACATCCAACTAAGATGGGTCTATACTCGGCGTCCTTCACGGTAGCAGAAAAGATCAAGGAAGTATGGCTTTATGTAAAGGACTACAATGGAAACCAGGCTGAGGCCAACGTCCAAGTAGACGGCGAAGAGCCTGTAGGAACTACATCACTAAGTTTATCGGTAGGCTGGAGCACTGTGAGCATCTCTGGCAAAGGCTCAGCGTCACTCATTGAACTTAGAAAACAATTGGAAAACTTCAGACAAATATATACAGTCTACTCAGAAGTGTTCCCTGAGCAAAAAACTGTGGTTCCTAAAATAACGGCAGTCTGGACGTATGATGAGTACCGTGGCTATCTCTGCTGGGACCCTGAAACCGGGCAAGGTGAATTCGATCAACTGGTCGGAGGAAAACAGTACCTGTTTCACCTTGAAGGTGAACCATCCACGGTACTAAATGTCATTCTAGTCTATAGGTAGCCTCACCATACATAACGATATACTGTTAACTAGCCGTCATTAACGTGGAATAAACTTGAGACAGCGTAGATACAGTAATCAGATGCTACTGTTTTCTATGTTGTTATTTACGTCCAATTTCGTTATTAGTGCCGGCGCCTTATCCCCTCTTCCACACGCCATCAGTGGCCGGATACTTTCTCCGGAAGGAACCATACCTGATTACCTATTACTGGATGCTAGAATAAATGGGACAATTTATGCGTCCACCTACGTCAAAGACGGCGAGTTCGGTGTAAACCCCTCTTTCAAAGTTCCTTCAGACGATCCAACCACAGAAACCGTTGAGGGAGGACGGCTAGGTGACCTAATCCTGCTCTTTCTTGATGGAGAGAGAGTCGGTGAACTCGTATTCGAGCCGGGCCGGATAAACAGGCTCATACTTGAAACAGACAAGATCATGGAACAGAAGCCCAGAGTACTCTCGGGAGGACCCTACTATGGAGTCGCCGGCTACACAGTGAAACTCGATAGTGCAGTAGTGTTCAACCCCGAAGATAACGAGCCTACCTACAGCTGGGACCTGGGAGATGGGTCAACTTCAAGTCAACTCGAGCCCTCACACAAATATGCACATCCTGGTGACTACATAGTTAATTTTAAACTGGAGGACTCTTCAGGGGTGGTTGACTCAGTTAAAACCATTGTCCATGTAGCTACCCTCCCTGACCCAATTTATGGGCGTATTCACCCTGTCCCCATTATTGGTGAAAGCGAATCCATCGAAGACCAAGAAACAGGTCTCAGTTTCCATCTAAATAGCATCGGTGCTGCGAGTCTATCCTTACTGAGCTACATGGAGCCGTTTCTTCAAAAAGGCAAACCTCCTATTATCAATGGTGCGTATAGTTTAGGTTTCAGCAATTTGGATGAAATCGCGTGGCCAATATATGTGGAGCGGCGCATGGATGAGACTGTGCCAGGGGCCGGTTTCTATACTTGGAGTGAAGGCGTCTGGAAGAGAGTTTCATGCACTGGGATAGCCCCAAGTAAAGAAATTGTTTGGGCGTGGCTCACCAAGCAGGAATTAGAGGAAGGCTTATTATTGCTGGGAGCCGACCCCGGCAATTATGTTGAGGTCGTATCGGTGGAAACAGTGGTTTTACCTGACAACGTTTACGAGTTTAAGGTAAACATGCTTAGTAGAGGCTATGAAGGTAACTACACCCTCAACATTGGTCTAGACGGTGAGATATTGGAGCGAAGAAGCACCACGTTTTCAAACGGTGAAACTCGTTCCGAGTCCTTTGAATATGGTCTAGAGACTGGAACTCATCTGTTGGATGTTAACGGCTTAGAGTATAGCGTCAAAGTTGATTCGCTGATTAAACCTTTCCAGACAATTTTATTTAGCATAATACCCATGGCTTCCCTTGTCCTCTTCGTTATGAAGAAACTATTCTAGGCGCGTGCGATTTTATGGCTCCTTTTATTGTTAAGTTCGTTAAAAAATAATAAGATTTAAACACGCCTCGGTTGTCATGATATCTGATTACCAATGTCAATGGACGACAGTACGCTAGTTTTTACTATCGATGTTAAAAAACTCGTAGCTATATTTTTTCTAGCCTCAATTACTGTAGTTACCCTTTACACGTACACAACGGCTCTTTTAGCTTTCATTGCCCCCTATCCTGGAGATTACCCCCTAGATGTAACGTCTTCAGGAAGCTATACAACAGACAATACAGCGGAGTCCAGCTTCACAAGAGGAGAAACTGTTAGGATAAAAGCTACCCTTGAAAAGGGAACCGATTACTGGACTTCGTATCCAGACTATACATCCTACACATCCTTTTCGGGGACTACCAGTTACCGTGTATTCATAACCATTCTAGATTTAAACAATAAACCAGTGAAATTTTATACTTCAACCGGTGCACTGTCACCTGGAGAGAGTAAAAACTATCAGACCGATATGCCTACTACAAGTAGCTTTACATCCGGTACTTACACAGCACAGGTTCTGGCCTGGAGCACGGGGCTGCCTGACGGAGTGTCTGAGACACCGACCGTGACGGAGTTCACGTTCACGATATCATGAGGTTGATGAAAGATGAATAAAAAGTATCTTTTAGGACTCGTTCTCGGGATGCTAGTATGTAGCCTTGTACCTGTTCACGCTGTTGGTATCACTGTGTCTACAGACGCCGCGGAGTATGAGCGCGGAGACACCATCAATATCCAGGTTGGCGGAATAACTCAAACCGGGGAATTCCTGTACCTCCAATT
Source organism: Bathyarchaeia archaeon (assembly GCA_036396185.1). GTDB lineage: Archaea > Thermoproteota > Bathyarchaeia > TCS64 > TCS64 > RBG-16-57-9. The sequence goes on from DASWLJ010000138.1 coordinate 8,289, forward strand.
CAAAGACCCTAGTAACAACATTAAATGGGTCAAACAATACAGTATCAGTGCAACAGGTACATGGTACATCAACTTTATTATTCCTTCAGATTGGAACGGCGGAACGTGGACCATTCACGTTAAAGAAGGAGCCTCGACAGCTGTATCAACCACATTCGAGCTGAATGTTCCTGTTGTATCACCTGCAGCAGGTAGTAGAGTGATAATTCCAACCCCAGATGACATAGAGGACATGACTGACCTCGGGGCAGCCAACACGTTAGCTGAACTCGATCCTGAGGACAGCGCAGACATATTATCAGAAGTTACCCTTGAGAAAGCTGTTGACATTCTAGAACTCATGGACCCAACACTTGTCACACAGATACTTAGCGAGATGGATACCGATACTGCCACAGCTATTCTGGAACTTATGAACAAGAGCAAAGCAGTTGAAGCTATCGCGGGTCTAAGTACAGATTCGGCTGTATCAATACTTGAGGACATGTCTTCATCGGATGTCGCTGGCCTGATGGAGGAGGCCGTTAAGAGCGGCGACGTAGACCAGTTCTCAGAGATAATAAACGAGATGGATGAGGACACTGCGGCGGGCATCCTGCTTGATATGGACCCCGAGTCCGGAGCGGACTTGGTAGTTGGCATGGCACAGAACAACCTTAATGAGGCCGCTAAACGCGTCGAGGCGGCAGTCAAGAAGCGCCTTGGAGAGACTGACCCTGCAAAGGCGCAGGAAATCATCGATAAAATTGCTGCAACACTGGAGAACGCGGACACCGACACACTTGTCGACATCTTCATAGAGATAGCCAACCTACCGGCCACGCCATCCACAGTCGCAACCGTGCTGGAGGCCATGGAGCTAACCAAGACCCTGGACGTCGTATCCGCCTGGGTAAACACGGGAAGCCTTGAGGAGCTAGCCGAGGTATTCAGCTACATGAGCGACGGCTTCTTGGACACCCTGTGGCCAGCCATGGCCTCAGCCGAGAGAAACGCCCTATTCCCGTATCTTGACTCCGTCACTGTTGCCAAGCTGCCGCAGATGGGCGAGTTCCAAGTCAGTGAGCTATCAGTCTCACCGGCGAGCGTTCAGGCAGGCGCGGTCGTGACCATAAGCGTCAAGGTAAGCAACACAGGGGCAGAAGCGGCATCCTACACAGCCGTCCTGAAGGTGGATGGATCAACGGAGGCCACCAAGACGGTCACGATAAACGCGGGGCAGTCCACAACGGTATCCTGGACGACCTCCAAGACCACCGCCAAGACATACAGCGTCTCCGTCGACGGCTTAACGGGAAGCTTCACCGTGCAGGCACCCCCGCAGCCCGCCGCGTTCACCTACTCTAACCTACTGGTGAACCCATCTACGGTGGAGACAGGTAGCCCTGTAACCGTCACAGTCGCGGTATCCAACACGGGGGGACAAAGCGGGGCAACCACCGTGGAGCTCAAGGTTAACGGCGCCATAGCGGACACAAAGTCGGTGACAATAAACGCCGGTTCTAGCACCACAGCCACATTCACGGTGACCAAGAGCACCGCAGGAACCTACACCATAGGAGTCGGAAGCCTCACAGGCAGCTTCACGGTCCAGGCGCCCCCACAGCCACCACAGGACAACACGATGATGTACATCCTAGCCATAGGCGTAGTGCTGGTGGCCGCAATAGGTTACTACTTATACAGCCAAAGAAAAAGCCAGTAACCTTTTCTTATATTTATCTACTTAATCAAGATCGTATAGGAAATATTTTCTCCACAGCAAAGAAAGAATAGGGTTCTAACCTAAACCATCTTACCTGGCTTATCTTTCTTCTCGATGATGGCCTGCATCAGCTTGATCTCCCGCTCTAGAAAGTTCTTCTTCTCCTTGAGCTCCTCAAGCTTCTTACCCATGTCAACGAGCTCGTGCTCCCGCCTCATAACCTCGTAGAACTCCGGGTGGCCGTACTTCAGGTGAAAATCCATCTGCTTCTTCTCAAGCCTCTCCAGACCACAGAAAGGGCAAATGTAGGCGCGTTCCACCGATACTCCTCACCTATTCCTCGGTTTGCCGTATATAATAAATCTTTCAAGCCGACCTTACCCCTGATCAACTTTATAGTAGGAGTAAAAACAGAGCTTGGTTACGTACTTTTAGTCTAGACCTAGATTCCACGAACCTTTTAAGACTACCTGACGCCGACTGACTCAATGGAGATCAAAAACAGATCAGTGATCTTCAAACCGGAAGATCTGAACGTGGTGGACATGGCTACTGGTGGCGGGGTCGCTGACAACTACATCCAAATGGCCAGCGACATCATCTTCCACAAAGGCGTAGAGGATGACCAGCCAACGATCCACATCATTGAGCCCCAGTTCTCCGGAGCGAAGTTCATCGATCCCTGGCGAAGAGACAACGTGGGCCCCCGGTTCACGCCATAGATCTGGCGTCATCCGGCTCATTGGCCCATTGGTTAGTATGCTTACCGTATTAGATACATCGTTGATAATCGATGAGTTTTGATATCGGGCTAAGCCTCCTCCTTCACCAGAGATGGGCACATCCCGGTAATCCATTAAATATAGACGATGAGTAGAACTGTTTTTAATAATAGGGTGTTTCAGCCACTAAAGTGAGTGTTACTAAGTTCGAGCTATATTACAACTGCCGCCCCTATCATGAATCCGAGCCACAGCGATAGATGGTATAATTTAATCACCATTTTTCTGAAATCCGTCATCTTATCATCCTTCGCTTTCCAAGTGTCTTCGATTGGTCCGTCCCTCATAGTGTATATCTCTGGCCAAAGTTGGCCCATGGGCGTCTTATTCATGCACTATACCGCTTGATATGATTTATTTTAAGAACACAGTGGAATCCTCTGGAACTATTTATTATAGTAGATGACTGATAAAAAACGAGGGTGGTTACCCCATCTGAAGTTTTACTCTGAAGCTTAAGAGATCGTTATATGTGGCGATGTCCGTGCCAGATAGGTCTTCAATGTTTGAAACAAGAAGGTAGTAGGTGCCGGGTCCAGAGTTGAAGGGAGCCTCTATGGAGTACTGGGTTGACCCTGACACTGTGATGGTTGGCGAGGTTTTTCCGTTTTTCCAGTAGTCGCTCCACACAAGCAGCTGTATTCGTCCAGTGAACGGGCTCCCGTTAAGGTGCCTGATGTTAACTGTTCCCGTGATCGGGATGTTATACGGGTACGTGTTCGAGGTCACGGTGAGGTTCACTCGTAGGTTGTTTACCACGAAATAAGTCCACGACGGGACCCTCAACTCGTTGTACTTCTCCATGAGTTTCACGTACTCGATTGATAGGTCGTGGTTCTCGTCTACTAGGATCTGGTTCGTTAGTTGGAGCTCCTCCAGCTCATTTGACATATCCTGGTAGCTCTCCTCAAGCTCCTCGTACTCTGAGAGGGCTATACTGTTGCCTGCCAGGTCGTTGTAGCTCTGTGTTACCTGCGTGAGCTCGCCTAAGGCTTCGGTGTAGTTGGCCTGGAGTGCCCCGAGCTGGGTCTGCAGCGATGCTACCAGGCTTGTCTTCTGCTCAAGGTCGGATGTTAAACCGTTGATCTTTGGGTTGGTGAGAGTGTAGTTGACATAGAAACCTGAACCAAGGCCCACTATGAGAGCCAGGGTCACAAGGTTTGTGGTGCTGAACAGCTTTTTTCCAGCCATATAATCCTCACAAGGTGAGAGAAGGGGCGCGCTATTAAAAATGATGCTCACCTCTGCTAGGTATCTCTGCTATGTTGTAGTGAAACGGAGCCGTGGTCGGGTTCTACGTTCACTCCCGCATACTTTCAGAAGCTGCGTAACTACTTTAAACGAAGCACCATATAGTCGTATCGAGATGGGCGCCTTATCCTTCGTGGGTTTTCTGGCTGTTATGATGGGCTTCTCTCTGCATGTGTTAGGCGGAGGAGCATACTCGAAGGCCAGGTTCAGCCACGGCGACACTCTCGTCGTAGGACAGGCGTGGTTCGTGGTCCTGGTTCTCGGTCTTCTCATGATGGCTGTGGACGCCTACATGTTCTCGGGCGGGTTTCAGTAAGCTGGACAGCTGCTAAATATATCCCAAGCCTATCATTCTCCATGGTTTTTACTACTCGGCCGGTCATCATGGGGACCCACGGCGTTGTGGCTAGCACCCATTACCTGGCCACGGTCGAGGGTCTTCAGGTCCTGAGGGAAGGTGGGGGTGTGGTGGACGCTGGAGCCGCCATGTGGTTCACGCTGTCTCTGCTTGAGCCCCACCTGGTGGGCGTCGCGGGGGAGGTACCCATCCTGCTGTACCTTTCAGACGAAGAACGCGTCATCGCGGTCAACGGGCAGGGCCCGGCGCCGGCCGCCGCCACCATCGAGTGGTTCAAGGACCACGGGTATCCCATGATCCCGGAGGACGGTTTCACGCCAGCCGTGGTCCCGGGGGCCTTCCACGCCTGGATGAGGACCATGGACGAGTACGGGTCCTTGAGCCTCAGGAGAGTCCTCGAACCGGCCATCAGGCTGGCCAAGGCAGGTTTCCCCGTCTACCCGACGCTCGCAGGCTTCCTTGAGCGCCTCAAGGACAGATACCAGGCGGAGTGGCCCAGCTCAGCCAGGGTCTATCTCCCGGGCGGAGCCCCACCCGTGGTCGGCCAAGTGATAAATAACCCTGATTGGTCGAGGACCTTCAGCGGGCTCCTCAAGGAGACCAGCCGGGACGCCAAGACGGGGAGGTCTCACGGGTTCGACGCGGCCATCAAGTACTTCTATGATGGGCCCATAGCCGAGGCCATCATAGACTACACGCAGAGCTTCAGGTGCAGAGACGTCTACGGGATGGAGAACCACGGGCTGCTAACTAGAGAGGACCTATCCGGCTACAGTTCGAGGTTCGAGAAGCCCGTGTCCGTCAACTACAGGGGCCTCGACGTCTATAAGTGTGGGCCGTGGACCCAGGGGCCGGTGCTTCTGCAGATGCTTAACCTGCTGGAGGGCTACGACCTGAAGTCCATGGGCCACAACAGCGTGGAGTACCTTCACACAATAATTGAGGCCGCGAAGCTCGCCTTCGCTGACAGGGAGCAGTACTACGCGGACCCCAACTTCGTGGACGTGCCCCTCGGCAGGCTTCTATCCAAGAGTTACGCCGACGAGCGTCGAACCCTCATAGACCCAGATGAGGCGTCGATGATGCTTAGGCCTGGGGGTGTGCCACCAATCGAGCTGAAGGAGAGCGGGGAGAAGCCCTTCCACGAGGGCGACACGGTGCACCTTGAGGCCGTGGACCGCGAGGGAAACATGTTGTCGGCTACGCCCAGCGGCGGATGGATCAGGACCAGCCCCTTGGTTCCCGGCCTAGGCTTCCCAGTGGGCACCCGAGGCCAGTTCTTCCACCTGGACCCAAGCCATGTGGAGCGGCTGGAGCCGGGTAAAAAGCCCAGCACCACCCTGACCCCGAGCCTCGTGTTGAGGGACGGCAGGCCCTACATGGTGTTCGGTACGCCGGGGGGAGACCAGCAGGACCAGTGGACCCTACAGCTGTTCCTCAACCATGTGGATTTCGGGATGAACGTGCAGGAGGCTATCGACGCCCAGACGGTTCACACCAGCAGCTTCCCTGGCAGCTTCTGGCCTCATGCTGTGAGGCCAGGCGAGGTGAGCGTGGAGCCCGGTATACCCGTCGCCGTGGTGGAGGCGCTCAAGAAGAAGGGCCACAGAGTGGTGATGAGCAGGCCCTGGAGCCATGGCAGGTGCCTGGCGATAAGGTTCGACGCCGAGACGGGGGTCATCCACGGAGGGGCTTCGCCCAGGACGGGTAATCCTTACGCCATGGGCTGGTGAGGAACTAAAAAAAGGGTGGTTAAGCTTTTTTCTTAGCCTTCTCGTAGGCCGCCCTCTCGATTATCGGGCTGACCTCAACGTCTAGGTATGGGGCGTAGTCCTCCACCCACTTGGCGACCTTGATCTCGTCGTCTGTGTCCACGACGAAGAAGGCCTTGTACTGCGTGACGAAGTGGTGGATAGGGAAGATCATTTCGTCTCCCCAGTTCTCGCCTCTCTCAATCCTCTTCTTCTCCACGTCGTAGGCTTTCTTGGTGTTCTCTGCTACGGGCTCGCGGGCGCCGTAGACGAAGACGTACTTCAAGCATGGGTGCCTCCACACATTAATGGGTGGAGAAACTAAAAATACGTGTCGCTTTCAGTGGGCGGGTAGATACTTCTTAGGGAACTTGGCGACCACCGAGTAGTTGGGGTCGACGACGTTCCCCACTCTGCACCTGCCTACCTGCGAGAGTAACTGTAGCGCGTCCATTTTACCGTAGCCGTAGTCCTCGCAGAGCCACTTCACCATCTCGACGTGGGCGATCTTGTACGCCTCCATCAGTGGTCTTGTGCTCCCCACGGTCATAATCCACTCATCGTCCACTATGCGGGGCCACTCGATGCCCTTACCCTTAACGACGTCAACCCTCACGGTCACCTCTGAGGAGGTCTCAAGGGCCACGCCGCACAGCTCCCCGTCGCCCTGAGCCGCGTGGACGTCCCCGAATACAAGGTAGCCCCCCTCAACGAAGACCGGGAGGAGAAGCGTCGCCCCTGCCCTGGTTTCGACGCAGTCCATGTTCCCGCCGTACTCCCCCGGGGCGAGGGACATCTCCACTCTCCCAAACCTTGGTGCCACGCCTATGGAGCCTATGAATGGGTGGAGAGGGATGGACGCCTCCTTGAGGATGCTGTCAGGGAGCTCGACGAACCCCGTGTTCTCCTTCAGGTCGAGCCTCCACTCGTACCTTTTATGAGGTAGAGGATCGTTCAGGAGCAGTCTCCGGCCGGGCACCTCCTCCGTGAGAGACCCGAACCATGGGAGGATGTTCGAGTAGGCTGAGGGTCTGGTGAGCTTGATCCTCTGGATGTCCACCACCAGAGTGTCCCCCTGCTCCGCCCCCTCCACGTAGAAGGGGCCCGTCAACGGGTTTGATGAGCTGAGAGAGGTGCCCCGCATCCTCTGCCTCATCTCGTCTGGGATGGGCTTACCTTTGTGGTCCTGCCCCCCCGCGTCCACCGTTGGCGCGGTTATTGTGTCACCAGGCTTTACGTGGTGGGCGGGCTCGTTGGGGCCGTACGTGTGATAGAATATGTTTGGCTTAAAGTGATGGTTCATGGTTTACTTTTATATTCTCTCCGCATTTTAAACTACTGAACATCAAGAAATTTAGATGAGTGTTTTCAACGTTTTTTTCACGGCTCAAGTAAAAAAAAAATAAAATGTGTAGCTTGTATCCGTTAACTTTGTTATAGGCAGCTCATGTTCCTCAGCAGTGTGATCTCCTCACTTTTTCTGTCGTAGGCCATCTTCATCCTGTACTTATCGACCACGTTCTTGATCCTTTTCAGTAGCACAACGTAGTGGGCCGCGTCGTAAGCTTTCGTTACAAAGTCATCTACACCGGCCCTGAAAGCCTCCTCTGCAACCGCCTCCTCCGATGAGCCGGTGTAGAGGATGACCGGAATCCCAGATAACTCTCTGAGCCTCTTTGTGAACTGTATGCCATCCATCTCAGGCATCTTGTAGTCAGACAGCACAACGTCTGGTTCAGTGTCCCTGATGTTTTCGAGGACTCTGCTAGGAGAAGTTGATGTCTCTATCTCCATGTCTTTGTCGTAGGCCATGATAATCTCCTTTGTGAGTTCAAGGTAGTTCTTCTCGTCGTCGATGTGTATGATCTTAATCATGAAGCGCCCCCCCTTGTAGAATCCCGCCTCTATTGCGCTGGATACTGGCTTTGGGAGGACGTTTCACCTTGTCTACTTTATTCTTGTTATAACTGAATAACTGTGTATCGGTAGGAAGGCATCCGTATGTTTCGTCCACTTTTGTCATCTACATCCCATTTTTCGTTGTTTTGCAAATGCATCTCACTATGGTGGTTTACCCTACACAGAAGTCGATTCCCACCCGCACACACAGTGTCTGGGATATTATTGCCAATTTGCTTGATGCAATTAGCGAATCTAGTTGAGGGTTCAGCAGATATAAGGTTATTGCATCTATTTTCTCCAATATAACGGGATGCTAAGGAGCTGATGATTAAAAAATATAAGAATTTAGCTACTACTGGGAGATGACGTACTGAATTGTTTGAATGGCGGTGTAGATGTTCACGGTGGCCTCGGGTCCCCTATAGACTCCCTTATGCCCGGGGCACATGATGGTTTTACCAGAGATCAATGGTAGAATACTGTTCAGTGAATCCATCTGCATGTTGAGGAGCATCGGCGCATACATTTTTAGCATCTCCAGGGCACCATAGTCGAGCTCATAGGTGAAGTCCAGCGTGTGTATGTCTTCGTCTCGGGACGGTAGGCTCGCGTCGCCCGTGAATAAAAGTTTCTTGCAAGTGTACTCCAGCGCAACGCTCCCCATCGTGTGCCCAGGCACAGGGTGATACAGGAAGCCGCCCGGCATGCTGGATGCCTCGTATGCGGCGTCGGGCGTGTACCCCGTGTACCTGAAGTCGTCGTAGGGTGCCTCGGCGTTACCCGTCTCAACCATCTGCCAATCCATTACCCCTATGAACACGGCTGCGCCTTTATCCTGGAAGAAGCCCCCGCCTCCGGCGTGATCAGCGTGACCATGTGTCAACAGAACGGCTGTGATCGGTTTTCTCCCAAATGTGGCCTTAACCCTGAGGTACAGTCTCTGAGCCAGGTCCTCCGTGCCGCTGTCAACGAGGATAACCCCCTTCCCCGTGTCAACGGCGTAAACATTGACCGAGTAGAACGCGAACCTCGGGAAACCCTCGATTGTGATGGGGACATACTCCGTGTACCTCACGACCCCCTTACACACCTGGTCTTGGACGATCAGGCCATCCTCGAAGAACTTCATTGCCTTCGGCGTAGCGTACGCTACCTGTGCGAAAGACGGCGCGACTAGGACCAAAACTATGGTTAATATGAGGGCCTTACTGGCCATGTGTCTTGTTTGACTCATCTTACTTTCCTTCTTCAACGTTTGTTGAATTTACAAACAGCACAAAAACTATGTTTAAGCGGACAAGAAGGTGCAGCTCACCCACGATCTGCGTCTGGCTACCCGTCAGTTTCTTGTGTCCGTTTGAAACTCTACACATAAAATATATTATGGATATATAAACTATACGCGCAGTGGACCGCTTTCATCATTTTTTTATTGTGTTTAATATACAAATTTAACAATTTTATTCATTGATTCCTATCAATACGTCTAACTAAAACTCCTGTATGATGCTAAATGGTTTTCCCATGCCTATAGTAAAAGATTTTATTCTTCTATTATTTTCATCCCATTAATTAATGTAAAAACAGTTTATCACATTGACACGAGAATATGAGACAATACTTTTATAGCGAATCATATTTAGTATTTATACTATAGGCATCTGGCATCAAAATGTTAGCAGATTTAGAAATCCCTGTCAGATTTCTAAATGGCTTGGTTACTGTAGGTTTTTTCTTTCATCTCTATAGGGTGTACAAGAAAACCCAGAGGCGGTTCTACCTCTACTGGGGCATTGGGTTCCTGCTGTACGGGCTAAACATATTAATGAGAATAGGTGAGGGACCGTCCTTCTCCCAGTGGCTGGCCGCGTTCTTCCTTCTAGGCGGCTTCATCAGCATGATAGGCGGCATAGCCGACCTGGTGAATCGCATAAGCCTGCTCTACGTTGTGCTCATACTGCCCATCGCCCTGTTGGTACTGCTGGTGTCACCTTTCCCTGAGGTCATGCTCGTGGAGAGGATCGGCTGGGTGATAAGCATCCTCCCCTTTCTAATCATATTCCTCAGCTTCCTACTCATCCAGATCAACTTCGCCTCCTCCATAGACCTCCTGCTGGTGGGCTGGGGCCTCCTCCTCCTGACAAACATCGCTTTGGCATTCAACGCCATGGAGGTCTACTTCGTCGACGTGATGGCCATATTCGCCAAGATAGTGATCTTCGTGGGCATGATCAAGCCCAGCTTCTCTCTGCTCGTGGACGACTTGAAGGAGTACCTGATAGCGGGGAACCCGACCGCCTACGTCTCCGAGGCTAACGGAGGAGTCTCGCTGATAAGCACGGGGGTGGACCGCAGCGCCGTGTTCGACTGGATCGTTGACAGGGTGAGGGATAACTCCATCAAAGGAGTCCGAACCATCCTCATATCCACGTATGACCTGATCTCCGTCAACGACCTGTCCTCGAGGATGATCGAGGACAAGGTGTACTTCGTGAGGATGATAGCGGGTGGCCGCAGCGCCAAGAAGATCTTTGAAGAGAACATCATGCAGGTGGACGATGACCTCAACATATTGGAGCTTCTCTTCACGGATGTCGTAACCTACTCTAATGAGAGGAAGCTAAACTGTGACATAATCCTCTACTCGATATCCAGCCTGATCCACAACCACGGATGGAGGAGGATGTACTCGTTCCTCCTATCAAACTTGACTCAGTTCAAGTCAAGCCGCGTACGGCTCCTATTGTTCTTCATCCCCGAGACCCACGAAGACGAGTCTGAGGTTAAACGGTTCGAGGCCGTGGCCGATAACGTCGTCACCCTGTAGAGCTCTTGAGGAGCTCTAGGCTCTCCTGCGACATGTTTATCCTGCTTATCTTGGGTATCCCCGTCTTCCTCTGCAGGTACCTGTGGAAAGTTCCCTTCGGCAGCGTCTCGATCTTCAGCGGATTGTACTGCAGCATACTGCTCATGTCGCGCCAATCCTTATCGTACTCCATGAGCCGCGCATTGACCCTGGATGATACTTCCTCGGTGTCCATCGGCTTCTGCAGTTCGACGTACATCTTCATGTATTCACGGGAGTACTCTATCTCCCTCATGGCGGTGAAGTCAACGTACTCCACCCCCGCCGTGTTTAACACATCGATAAGCTCATCCTCGTTTATCCTTGTGAAGTTGTGGAGCACTATCAGGTTGTCGGCCCTCGCGTAGTACCTGAACACGGGTATATTTGACCCGATGATTTTATCCTCGAGGGCCACGCACTCGACCAGGTCCGGCATGGCGTACCTCACAAGGTCGTTGCCGTAGGGGGTCGCGATCAGCTGGTAGACCTTCCCCACCTCCACGCCCGTCATCGACACCACATCCTCGATGGGATCCGTCGTGACCCTGCCGTTGTCCAGCCTCTGCTTCTCCGGGAGGAACTCCGCGTAGACGACCCGCCAGTCGAAGAAGAAGCAGCCCGGGTACTCGACGGATGGCAGGGCGATCAACATGGTCTCGGTGGACCCGAAGATTGTCTTCGGGTAGCTCCCCGTCACCTCCTTGATCTTGTCCCTCAGGACGTACGCGGAGCGGTCCGTCGTCAGGAACCCCTTCAGTTTGATGGGTTCCTGGATCTTGGGGTAGACCTGGTCCAATAATGTGGTTACCGTCATGTACGCTATGTCGATCTCATTGTAGTGTTTGAGGAAGTAGTCCACCTTCTCCTGGAAGGAAAGGTTCGGGTCGGGAACCTCAGTGATCCACCCCACATGCTTCCTCGTTATGATGTCGTAGTAGAAGCCGCTGATGAACTGGCCGCCGGGCATGTTGTGGTAGACCACGTCCCCCACCTCGTAGGTGATCCTATGGCCGTCATGGGTGCAGAGGAACTGGAACGTCAGCCCTGTCTTCTGGATGCTGTTCCAGAGCCCTGTTTTGGGCAGAAGGAACGTCTTGGGCTTACCCATCGTGCCGCTGGTTAGTACTCGCAGATAGTCGCTGATAGGGTAGATGAAGTCGCCGACATGAGGGTTCTCGAAGAAGGGCTGATAGAAGTTGTAGTGCGTCAACGGGACATCGCTTATCGGTGTCTCAGGTTTGACTCCGAGTTTACGCCCGATTCCCGTCTGCGCGACCTTCCTCAGATGGTCCCTTATTAAACCGTCTACCTTAGCCTTGTAGTCTCTCTCCTTTAACCAGTTCATCGAGTAGTACTGCAGAAACGGCTTCATGATCTGGTTGATGATCTTTGGCATGGGCCCATCACTTTTACGTGATCACGGCTTCCTTGTTGAACACCGAGAAGCCCCTGTTGGTTATGAGGTATCTTCTGGGCTGCTCATCGAAGCTTGTCCCCCTCATCTTGTCGATACGCAGTGTCTTCACCAGTTTAAAGTCTATGATCTCCTTTTCTAGAACAAAGACCCCATCTGATAGGAACTGCTCCATGTAGAAGTCGTTGTTGTTGGGTATGCTCTCAGAGATGATGAGTCCAGTGCACTTCTTCCTCTTGATTGAGTCAAAGATCTGGCCGATCTGGTACCTCTTCGGCCCAGACCTGACCTCGTGGATGACGATGCTCGTCAGGGGGTCGATCACGATGTGCTTAGCCTTTATCCGGTCCGCCTCGTCCTCTATCGCCTTTATGATGCCCATCTCTAGTTTCCCATGAACCCTCTCATAGGGCTCCACTATGCCCCTGGCCTGAGGAATCATGCTGATGTCCAGGACCCCCAGCTTCTTGTCGTCCATGGCCTTCTGGAGGTCCCAACCGAACTCCTTCGCGTTCTCTAATTTATCCGGGAAAGACTCTTCCAGCGAGACGTAGACGCATGGCTCGCCTCGGTTGATAGCGGTAACCATGTAGTGTTGCGAGAATATTGTCTTCCCGGTTCCAGGACCCCCGCATATAAGAATGATTTTACCTTTAGGCACCCCACCCGTAAGCATCTCGTCCAGGCCGGAGACCCCGGTCAACACTCGGTTCAATCCTTGGCTTGTCATAGTGCTGTCGCCCCCCGTCAAGTCACCTATAGAGAATATGTTCTCTTTATTTAACACGTTATTTATACTTTATTATCTTTAAGATTTAGGTGTCTATCACGGTGTTGATGTTTTAGGGTAACCGTTTTGTTGATTACCTTTTCTATGGACGTTCAGGTTATCTTATTCGAGACAAGCATAGGGACTTAGTTGCGCGCGCTTGCGTTGTACTTGGTCAAGGCCGAAGGCAACGTCTTGATAAAGCTACGGGGGGGAGGCGTCGAGGGCTGGGGTCAGGGGCTGCTGAGACCTCAGTCTCTGGCAGTCTAGAACCTGGCAGGAGGGCCTCGCATCGATATCGTTCAGGGTAAATATATTAGTCCGGGTCTCTGTCCTCGCCGAGCATCCGATTGATGTAGCTCAATGCGACCCTTTTATAGTTGAATGCGATGGCCGTCTCAGGTGGGAGATACATGGTCCTGGCGTCGCCTATCCTATCAGGGAATAATCCGCGTAGATCCTCCACCCAACTCAGGTAGCTATCAACGTCCTCGTGGTTACCGAACAGTAGAAGGTTACCCGCCTCGTTGGCTGTCTGAATGGCCACCGGGACGTGCGGGTCCTCGACGAGGTGGTTGACGAGAGCCTCGTCAAGCCTCTTGACTTGGGCCTCAGTTATTGTGAGGAGGTATCCAGGGGGCACGAGGAACCCCGGGAACCTGCAAACAGGGTCGGCGACGTGCCTACCCGTTAACAGCAGGTTGACCCTCTTCTCCACCGTCTTCCTGTGGAGCCCAGACACCGCACTGAGCTTGGTAATGTTAGTCTTTATGCCTCTGCCCTCTATCAGGGACCTCATGATGCGTACGTCAAGCTCGTCCAGCTCCAAGCCACCAAGCGTGACGCTTCCCTCCTCCTGAACCGTTTTCTCGATGAGGTTGACGCCCGAGCCTGGGCTGTACTTGACCATGAGCTGGTTACTGAGGTAGGAGACGCTGCTCTGAAGGTCACCCTGCTTCCCATCCACCCCGTAGCTTGTCGACAGCATCCCGGGAATGGCCCCCATCCATAGCTGGTGGCTGGCGACGCTCTCATGGTAAGTTAGTAGAAGCGTGTCGTGACTCCACATCCTTGAATGGAACGCAGCCAATATATGCGGGTCTTCGTGCATCCACCGAGTCAAGCCCCCTCCTTGGCTAAGTCCACGTGTATCGAGGTAGACGATGGCGAGTATAGGGTAGACCCTGAAAACTCCATGGAATGGATAGAGTGGAGGGTCCAACACGCTATGCTCCATCATCGCCTTAACTCTATGATCGATGGTTGCCCTATGTCTGCCCAGGCTTCTTGAGAGCTGGTTTACGTTGACGCTCACAGCGTCGCCGGAGACAAGCTCCAACAGTATCCTCAGATTGCGAGAGTCCTCAAGCAAGGCAGACCTTAACAGCACTTCACCGAAGAGTAGATAATGTTTTTCTTACTCTCGGCGCTACCTCCTCGAATATACTCTCCCAGCGACGAGACCACAAGGGTCCCCCACGTTGTAGTGTGCCTCTGTACCCTGAATCGAGATTCACATTCCACCAACATTAAATACGCGCCCTCTTGCGTCATTTCACATGGAAGGCAAAGATAGATCACTGATTAACACGCCTGCGCGTTCAGCTAAAGCCTCCAATGACCTAAACACCTTCTGGGACATGACCCACATCAAACAGATCGAGCCTCTTGAGCGACTGAACCAGGTTTCGACGAAGACCAGACTGGCTCCCGAAACCATGTCAGAGATGGAGGACACTCTGAAGGACCTGGTCAGGCACGAGGAATACGTCAGGAACATCAGGCAGGAATTTGAGAATAAACTCAGGATTTTCGTGTTAAACGAAGCAAGCTCGGAGTTTACCAGAAGTAAAGTCACCTAAGCGTAAGCTTCAGTGAGCCCACCGAAGAATGCGTGCTGGTCGGTTAAAGGTAGTCGTTAATCTTATTGTAGGAATGCGCAACCCGCAAAAATAAATATACCAACAGTATATTGGTAGATTACCAAAACGGGTGTCTTTAGTTGAACAGAACAGCCATAATCGCAGTAGCGATAATTATCCTGGGTGCGGCAGGGTACGGGTACACCCAGTGGAGCAGACAACAGACAGAGACCATAGCGGTCTCGGGTGCCTTCGCCCTCTACCCGCTGATGGTCCAGTGGACGGATGAGTACAGCAGGCTTCACCCCAACATAAAATTCGAGGTCTCGGCAGGGGGGGCAGGCAAAGGCATGACCGACGCCCTCAACCAGCTGGTAGACCTCGGCATGGTGTCCAGGCAGATCTACCCTGAGGAGGTTCA
The DNA here is from genome assembly GCA_036396185.1 of Bathyarchaeia archaeon. GTDB lineage: Archaea > Thermoproteota > Bathyarchaeia > TCS64 > TCS64 > RBG-16-57-9. The sequence goes on from DASWLJ010000138.1 coordinate 23,352, forward strand.
GAGGGGCGCGTTCTGGGTGGCTGTCGCCACGGACGCCGTGGTGGTGACCGTGAACGCGGACAACCCTGTCCTCAGCGAGCTCATAAGCCAAGGATTCATAGCCGAGAAGCTGGCCGCCATATACGTGCAGGGCAACTTCACAACGTGGGGTGATGTCGTCGGCAGGCCCGAGGTTACGGATCCGATTAACGTCTACACGCGGAGCGACGCATGTGGGGCGGCGGCAACATTCGCCGAGTATATGGGATACGCGCAAGAGGATCTGCTGGGTGTGGGGGTATACGGCGACCCGGGCCTGGCCGAGGCGGTCAGAGGCGATCCATTCGCCATCGGGTACAATAACGTCAACTACGCCTACGACATGAACACTGGGCTGCCCGTGGAGGGGATAGCTGTGGTGCCCCTCGACGTTGACGGCGACGGGAGCATAAGCCAAGCGGAGGACTACTACTCGGATAGAGAGAGCATCATAGACGCCATCGCTGATGGGCGCTACCCGTCGCCTCCTTCAAGGGAGCTTAACCTGGTCACTAAGGACGAGTTCAGGGGGGCCACTCTGGAGTTCATAAGATGGGTTCTGGCGGATGGCCAGGAGATGGCTACGGACGCTGGGTTCGTGCCCCTCTCGCCTGAGCGTAGACAGCAGGAGATATCGAAGCTGGGTGGATAACTTGGACCGAGCAAGGGTCGACAGGGCGGCGTGGACCGCGATAAGAGTCCTGGTCCTGTCCTGCGTAGCCCTGCTGCTCCTCATAGCAGGCGTCCTGTTCAGCAAGTCGATCCCCCTCCTGAGTTCCGTCCCCTTGACGAACCTACTGTTCTCTTCGAAGTGGTTTCCTCTGAGGGGCGAGTTCGGGTTCATGGCCTTCATAATAGGAACGCTGATGGTCACATTGATGGCTATGCTTCTATCCGTACCCGTGAGTCTTCTCACAGCGATATACCTGTCGGAGTACGCCTCCACTCGGGTGCGCGACGCGGTTAAGCCACTGATCGATCTGTTGGCGGGCATCCCCTCGGTGATATTCGGCCTCTGGGGTGTCGCCTTCGTCGTCCCCGCTGTGAGGTACAGCATCGCCCCCCTGTTCGGCGTAAACACGACGGGCTACTGCGTTCTGTCGGCGGGCGTCGTGCTAGCGATCATGGTTTTTCCTCTCATAATATCGGTGGCCGAGGAGGTCCTCAGGGCAGTCCCCAGTGTCCTCCGGGAGACAGCTTACTCTCTGGGAGCCACGAGGTGGCAGACGGTAAAGCACGTCGTCCTTAAGGAGGCCAGCGTGGGCGTGCTGGCCTCCGTCATCCTCGGCTTCACGAGGGCGATAGGCGAGACGATGGCAGTGCTGATGGTCGTGGGTAACGTCGCCCAGGCCCCCAGGACAGTGTTCGACGCGGCGTACCCGCTGCCGTCACTCATCGCCAACAATTACGGTGAGATGATGTCCCTCCCCCTCTACGACTCGGCCCTAATGTTCGCGGCCCTCGTGCTTCTCCTGGTGGTGGCCGGGTTCACCATATTGGCTAGAACCCTGCCCAGACGTGTGGCGAGGCTGCAGCAATGAAGCCGAGCGCCATCGAGGAGACCTTCTTCAGGGGCCTGATGATTCTGTCGACGGCGCTGGTGGTGGGCAGCCTGTTAGCCGTCTTTGCCTTGGTTACCCTCAAGGGCCTCCCAGCCCTCAGCGTAGAGATGATTACACAGACGCCTAAGGGCGGCTACTACATGGGGAAGGAAGGAGGCATCCTCAACGCCATAGTGGGGTCCCTCTACCTGGCCACGGGCGCGACGGTCCTATCACTCCTGCTGGGGCTTCCGGTCGCCTTCTACCTGACTGAAGTGTGTGGCGACACGAGGACGGCGAGCAGCTACAGACGCGTACTGGACGTCCTCTGCGGGGTCCCTAGCATCGTCTACGGGGCCTTCGTCTTCACCATCATGATCGTCCTCAGGGCCAGGGCCAGCCTCCTCTACGGCATCGTCGCCGTGACTCTCTTCGAGTTCCCCCTCATGACGCGGGCCATCGACGAGGTCCTGAAGAAGGTGCCTCAGAGGCTCAGGGAGACCACCTACGCGCTGGGGGCCACCCGGTGGGAGGTCGCCACGAGGGTTGTGACAAGGCAGGCTCTGCCCGGGGTCCTCTCAGCTGTGCTACTATGCTTCGGCAGGGCAATAGGGGACGCGGCCGCTGTACTGCTCACGGTCGGTTACACGGACAACATCCCGACTTCTCTGGGGGACCAGGCCGCGACGCTGCCACTGGCGGTGTTCTTCCAGCTGGCCACCCCAATGCCCGAGGTGCAGCAGAGGGCTTACGCCTCAGGCATAATACTACTAGTTATAGTCCTAACCCTGAGCCTCGCCTCCAGGTGGGGCTCACAGAAGCTAACGAGGTACATCAACAGGTGACGTGATTGGATTACGAGGAACCGGTGCTGAAAGTCAGGAACCTGAACGTCAACTACGGGCAGCTTAGCGCGCTGAAGAACATCAACGTGGACATACCGCGCAGAGGAGTGACGGCTATTCTGGGGCCATCGGGCTGCGGCAAGACGACGCTGCTGAAGAGCTTCAACAGACTGGTGGAGCTTAACCCCGAGGCCAAGGTGTCGGGGGAGATAATCCTAGATGGGGTCAACGTCAACAACCCTGAGTACAACGTGATAGAGCTTAGGAAGAGGGTCGGCATGATCGGGCAGGTCCCCACGCCTCTACCCATGTCCATATACAACAACGTCGCCTTCGGCCCTAGGATGCACGGACTAGAAGGCAAGGATACAGCTGTCAACGTTGAGCGGTGCCTGCGCACGGCCGGGCTCTGGGAGGAGGTGAAGGACAGGCTGCGCGAGCCGGCCAACCGCCTATCCGTTGGCCAGCAGCAGAGGCTGAGCCTCGCCAGAGCCCTCGCCGTGGAGCCCGAGGTACTGCTCTGCGACGAGCCCACGTCCGCCCTCGACCCCGTCTCAGCTAAGCACGTGGAGGACCAGCTCATGGGCCTGAAGAGGGAGTACAGCATACTCTTCGTGACCCACACGCTGCGGCAGGCAAAGAGGATCAGCGACTACGTGCTGTTCATGTACATGGGTGAACTCGTCGAGCACGGGCCAGCGCACAGAATGTTCACCCAGCCCACCGACACCCGGACAAGGGAGTACATGGAGGGCGTCATAGGGTAGAACAGCCGCGCGAAGCCTCACGCACCGTAGGCTGCACTGACGCCGAATAGTTACATTGCGTTTAGGTCCATCAGGGTATCACAGGTGTCGTGATCGGATATGTGTGGCTCACGTGAACCCCGTCACTTGCACACACGTCGGCGCACGATTAATGGTACCATTAATGAGAATTGAAGAGGATGCTCAGCGGCATCATGTAAGGACTTTCTTGAAGACCCTGAGGTCGTTGGCCCCCAGTATCTTCTCAATGTCGCTGTCCGAGTAGCCGCGGGCCACCATGCCCTCCGTGAGCGTCGGGAACCGTGACACGTCGTCGAGGCCTGGGAACCCGCAGCCTCCGTCCAAGTCGCTGCCGATGCCCACGTGGCCAGTGCCTACGAGCCCCACGGCATGGTCCAGGTGGTCGAGCCAGTCGTCTACCGTGACCTTCTTGAGGGCCTCAGGGTCGCCGAAGCCTACGCCATCCTTGATGAAGCCGCCGCAGAAGCTGAGGTTCATGACTCCGCCGTTTTCGGCTAGAGCCTTGATCTGGTCGTCTGTGAGGTTCCTGTGGTGGCCGCAGAGGGCCTTGCAGTTGCTGTGGGTGGCTATGACAGGGTCCTCTGTGAGCTTCAGGACGTCCCAGAACCCAGTCTGGTTGATGTGGCTCACGTCCACGATCATGCCGAGCCTGTTCATCTCCTGGACCACTTCTCGGCCGAACTCTGTCAGGTGGCTGCCCGAGTCGGCGCCCGAGCCGTCTCCCAGCTCGTTTCTGGGGAAGTGGGTGAGAGTCATGCTCCTAACCCCGAGTCTGTACGCTGTCCTCAGTGCCTCTATGCTGCCCTCCAGGGGCTCCCCGCCCTCGATGGTGATCACCGCTGCGACCTTACCTTCTTTAACGGCTTTAATGATCTCACGGTGAGTGGTGGCGAGAGCCATCTGGTCCGTGTTCTTCTCAAGCTCCGCGTGGAACGCGTCCAGCATCTGGACCAGGCGGCGCAGCCGCGCCACATACAGGGGGCTGACGTACATGGCGAAGAGGAGGCAGTCCACTCCGCCCTCCCGTATGCGCGGTATATCGATCTGCCCGTGCCCCGTTCGTTCACCCAGCGTCCGCCGAGGCGGAAGTGGCTCCGAGCCCGAGGTGCAGAACGGGGGCGCCTTGATGAGGTGGAGTACGGTGTCGTTGTGGGTGTCCACGACCAGTGATGACCCGTGGATGGCCTTAGCCCTGGCCATCTGATCCTTGGTCAAGTTAAACATGGTTACGTTGTTGCTGTCCATGGATATATCAGGATCGAGACACCGCCGCCGAGTCCACAACACTGGACGTCGTGTATTGTTACCATGGGATTCCAGCGTATTCCGTAGAGGGCTGTTTCCCTAGAATCTGTAGTATATGGATACGTATTGTAAGTAGAGACCGGGTTTCCACGGAGTTTAAATAGACTCACCTGGGGGAAGTGTTCGTGGAAAACAAAGATAGAACAGTGATCTCGGAGCCACAGATATCCACCGAGTCACTGTACCGAGTCTTGAAGATCGTCAACGGCGTAGATCGTCGGAGATACGCCGAGGACGTTCCACGTTCACGTGACTTGTTCGAGTCCGTGATCCAGAGAATGGTGTAGTCGTGCGCTGTGCGCATAGCGCCGTATAATCATTCACAGGAAAACCATCCTATTTTTTATTGTTTTTCGCCGGCACCGGTCGCCCATGATCCCTGCAACTCTAGTTCACTAAACGTTGCATTAGACTACCTTTACGTTAGATACTTCTTGTGCTCCTCTACCACCTGGCTAGATTGGTTCAGACGCTGTGTGTCTTCCCTATTCACTTACACAAGCCTATCTTGTGTCTCGGCGACGCCATTGGCGAAGGTGAATAAACACTTTGCACAGTAAACGAGGCATGACGGGGCTGGAGACGGCCATCATCCTGGTAGCTTTCGTTATCACGGCGGCCGCCTTCGCGTTCGTCGTGCTAAACATGGGTTTCCTCACGGCGGAGAAGGCGCAGTCTGTGATCAGCTCAGGCATGGCCGAGGCCAGCTCATCCATCCTCATGGACAGCGGCCTCATCGCCCAGTTCAACAACACGGGCGGGGCCCAGGCCGATGTAAGGCTCCTGAAGGCAACCTTCTACCTGAAGTTGAGCCAGGGCCACGAGCCAGTGGACATGAGCGACGACAAGCTAGTGGCCACCTACACTAACGTGAGGTGCCACGGCGAGATCTACGCCAGCAACGGCACCATCATGACCATCAAGGGCGTGAACAGCGACGGCGACAGGCTACTCGAGACTGGTGAGAAGGTCAGGGTCACAATCGACTTCACAGCAATAGACGCGGCTGAAATGGACCCCACGGGGGCCGACGTGTACGCTCACCCATACGAGGAGTTCAGGATCGAGCTGAGGCCCTCCATGGGGGCGGTGCTGACCATCGAGAGGCAGCTGCCGGCAGTGTACACCACCATAATGACGATAGATTAAGCTAACCCCTCCTTCCCCTATCACCTTTTTTAACTATACAAGGTCTAAACGGCTCAAACCGCACTACGCTGTGAAAGCGATGAACAGAAGAAGAGGCTTGATGATAGCAGCCTCCGTGGTCATGGCGCTGGTCTTCTACACCATCTACACAAGCACGATCATCCTCTGGGACGCCTACGGACTTGAGGTCACGCAGACCGAGAGCAGCGACCCCGAATCAACCATCACGGTAACATACGCTGATCTAGGCGACTACCCACTCGTAGAGAGCACATTGGAGACAGTGCGGGGGAACGACAGTACGATAATCACCTACAAGGACGGTGACACCATAAACCAGTTCAGCGCCCTGGTCGATGCTAAAGGCGGCGACTTGGATCATGGATACGTTTACCTCAGCCTCGACGGGGACGAGTACTTGGTGGCCTACACCATCTACGGAGGCATGAAAGACGAACCTGTGTACCTGGCCTTGACGGGGCTATCGACCCTCACGGCGGTAGCCCTAACCCTCAAAGAGATTTTCAGTCACCTAAGAGGAACATTAAAGATGCCCTGCGACTTATGATGACTCAACCTTTGTTTGTGGGTTTACTCCTCTCAGATTCTATCCTGTAAAGTGTTGATGTGACGTACATGGCTATGGTTTCAAGGAGCCTATGCTCACGATACCTGAAGGGGTTGAGCCTGTTACTCTGTACGTGTAGGAACGCGACGATCTCTCCATGCGTCTTTATCGGCACCATTAGCTCTGTTCTTATCAAGGGGACGTCCTCCTCCTGTGGCTGCTCCGGGGTAGCTCTACCCTCCACATCGAAGGAGGTTCTCCCTATCTTCACCATTCTCCAGGTTACGCCCGTCTCGTCCAGCGACAAGCTCCAGTCGTGAGGAAGCGTAGCATTCTTCGGGAGAGTGAATAAGAACCGGAAGTTACTGTTCTCCACCACCCCAAAGCCGATCTGGTTAAAGACCATGACCTTTGAAATAGTTATCACAGTCGTTTTAGCCACGTCTTCGATTGACTTAGCGTCCTCTAAGTCGTGCTGATATTTGTACAGGAGGTCGATGAGAGCTCGCTCACTCTGAGGAATAATGTTTGCCTCTTTCTGGATCTCCAGAACTATCCTGTAGTTGAATGACTCTATGATGTTCAGCTTCACCTTGAGCAAACCTTCAAGGAAACCATAGATGAAGTAAGGGCTCGAGAAGATGGGTTTGGTAATAATTATTTTGTCGTTTTCAAGTGTAAAGAAGCCCCAGCCAAACAGCTTGCTCAAGTCACGGAGTATCTTCTGCGTGAATGCTTCCTCTAACAGATCGCTTTCCTCGTAGCGTAGGCTCACCCTGGCCATGCGGCCCATCTCCTGACCGGCCTCGTAGAGCTTACGATCCTCGAACTGGCTGAAACAAAAGTTGATGGTCTCGGACATGAATAGTCCAACCCTGTACTGGTTGATCCAGAATGATCCTTCCTCCCACCTGTCCAGCGAGTAGTACTCGTAGCGGTCCATGACTCTGTTGAAGAACTCCTCTAGGGATAACCCTGAGCTGCGAATTTTCTCTCTGCGTTCCTCCGATAGAAACAGGGTTGCCCTGACCTTCCGATCAGTTCTATCGTCCATTCCCTAGCTTGTTGTTTTGTTTTTATTTAAATCTAATGGGGTTTTACGCATGATTGCGCAATAATGAGTAAAAATGTGTGAACTTTTATATAGATAATCCTTCAATACTAAACCATGTCTGATGACCAGGCATTCATTGCACAGAAGAAACCATGGTGGTACATGTCTGCGCGGCAGATCGGCGTAGCGGCTGCTTTTTCCGGCATGGCTCTAGCCATCACACTTACCCACATAGTTGTACCAATCCCTGGCCTACCTGGTGGCGGCGGCATGGACCCTTCGGAGATCATCAGGGCGATTGGTGCTGCTCTCGGCGGTCCCTCGGTAGGGCTAGTGATAGGTCTATTCGGCTCGGTGTCCTCGATAAGTAACGTAGTCACCCATATACCTGCAGTAGTCTTCATTGGCTGGATCTACAAACGCATTTACTCTTACCCTAAGACAAAGAGAATGATCTACTGGCTGATATCGATAGCAGTTTACTACTACATCGGTCTCGTTCCTCTGATAGCCCTTACTACCAGTATACAGTACTTTAAGGGGCTGGACATGTTCGTCCCAATGATAGTGGCCGTAGCTCCGGGGATTTCACCCGAATTTGTGGTCACTGCAATAGTTACGACAATCATCTGGGGCGCCCTCCCCGAGAAGTACACCAAGCCTCTGTGGTAAACATGACCACTGATGCCGAAGCACCCCTTTTTATTAAAAATTTACTAGAGCGTAGACGAACAGATTTCTTCGATGTACGCTTCCAGAGAACCACAAGCACCGTAATTCAGATCCTGGACAGTGAGCCTACGCAGGCCAGTCAGTATACAGTCTCCGGGGTAGGGGTTAGGGTTCTTAGGAACGGACTATGGGGTTTTTCCTCAACAAGCGAACTGGACCAGGAGAGTCTGAGATCAACCTGCATTAAAGCCCTGAAATCAGCTAGAACAGGTAAACGGAGAAGGATAAAATTTCCCGAGATGAAAGCCGTAACAGGAGAGCACATCATTAAACCTGAGCTGGACCCCCTAGATGTGCCCCTACAGGACAAGTTGGACCGGCTTATAGGCTTTGAGGAGCTCATCAAGGGCTCCGACAGTCGGGTGAAGTCGACCCAAGTAAGGTACAGTGACTCAGTTGAGGAAGTCACAATAGTCAATTCAGAGGGCTCCAGCGTAGCCATGTCTCAGCCCCGGGTGGACATAGGCTTCAACGTGGTCGCCAACGACGGGAAGATGTCTCAGCACACGAGAGGAAGGGAGGCCACGCTCGGCGGCTGCGAGTTCCTAGAGAACCCTGTATTGAATGAGACGGCCCTGAACACCGCCAAGAGGGCATTAGACCTCTTGGAGGCTAAGCAGGCCCCCTCCGGTAGGTCAACGGTGGTGATGGACCCGTCTGTGGCCGGTCTCTTCCTGCATGAAGCCTTCGGCCACTCAGCTGAGGCGGACTCCGTCCTCCAGGGGAGGTCGTTTCTGGCGGGCATGATCGGTGAGGCAGTGGCATCCGAGTTCGTCACAGTGTACAGCGACCCCACGATGGCTGGAAACCCCGGCTCCTACCCCTTCGACAGCGAGGCTGTCCCGGCCGTTAAAACCAGCCTCATAGAGGGAGGTGTCTTTAAAACGTATATGCACAGCAGGTCTACGGCGGCGGCTTACGGGATCAAGTCCACGTCCAACGCCAGGGCCGAGGACTATGGAAAGCCCCCCATTGTACGGATGAACAACCTCTACTTCAAGCCAGGCGGATCCACCTTAGAAGAAATAATAGGCGAGACCAAGAGCGGCGTATACCTCGTTAGCGGAGGCGGCGGCATGGAGGACCCTGAGAAGGGCCGCTTCCAGTTCTCTGTTCAGAACTGCTACGAGATAGTTGACGGCGAGATAGGTTCACCGCTCAGAGGCACATCGCTGTCGGGCTGGACCATAGAGACCATGCGGAGCATAGACATGCTAAGCAGGGATCTCTCGATTGACTTGGGGAGCTGCGGCAAGGGAGAACCCCTGATGCAGATTCTGCCGGTCGCAAACGGGGGCCCGTACATCCGGGTGAACAACGTTCTCCTCGGAGGGTAAGCCATGTTGAACGTCAACAACTTGATCCAGAGCCTGGACTTAGCCGAGTACGGTGTCCAGTATGCTCAGGCCAAGGGGGCTGAACACGCGGAGCTCTTCGTCTCGTCGGAACACTCCCAGAGAGCCCAGGTGGAGAAAGGCAAAACCTCCGTGATACAGAGCGTCACGGACTCCGGGGCCTTCATACGGCTCATAAAAAACGGCTACCTGGGAAGCGTAGTGTTCACCCAGCTTTCCAAGCAGGGGGTCACCGAGGCCGTTGAGACCGCAGTCAAACTCGCCAAAGTCATGCACACGGCCCAGGCAAGCTTCCCCGAGCCCCGCGGAGCCCAGGGCATCCACGTAAACGTGGACAGGAAGCTGGACCAGCTGCAGCCTGGGGACATCTACGAGTTCTCAAGGACCATGATCGAGTCCGTGAAGGAGAGCGGCTCAAAGGTGATGGCTACGGACGGTCTGTTCTCTTCCACCATCACCTCCATGGCCGTGGCCAACTCCAACGGCGTATCCGTGGCCGACGCCGGCTCGAAGCTCATAGTGAGTATGAGAACCAAGGCGAGGAAAACGGTGAACTGGGGGAGCGGGTACGAGTACCGGGTCGAGCCCAGCCTCAGGTACGTTGATCCTGAGGACGTTGGGAGAAAATCGGCCGAGCTTTCTCTAAGTTCTGTGAAGAAGAAGCGAATCAAGGCTGGCGATTACCCTGTAATATTCGAGCCCCACGCGTTCGCGGACCTGGTTAAGTCTCTGCTAGTGCAGGCCGCGTTGGGCGTAAACATCGAGAAGAACGCGTCGTTTCTCTCCGGCAGGCAGGGGTCCGAGGTGGCCGACGCAGACTTCAGCCTGTATGATGAGGGCTTCTGCCACCGGGGCGCAAACAGGGGCTACGTGGACCACGAGGGCACCCCTATGCAGAGGACCCCGATAATAGAGAAAGGCGTATTCAAGGAGCCGCTCTACGACCACGCCTCGGCGGTGAGGGTAGGCAAGGCAAGCACAGGCAACGGGGTGCGCTTCTTCCTCCCAATCTACGATAGGCTCTACCGTTTCGTCCCCACGGTTGAGGGCACCAACCTCGTGGTTAAAAACGGAGGCTCAACGAGGGACGAGATGATCGAGGGCGTGAAGGACGGCCTCCTCGTCACCTTCCTGGTCGGGTCTTGGTCCTTCAACTACGCCGATGGTAGCTTCTCGGCTGAGGCGCGCAACTGCTTCAAGATCGAGCGAGGCGAAGTAGCCTACGCAGTGGACGAGGCCACGGTCTCGGGGAACATCATGGAGCTGGTCAAGGGGCTACAGATAGGGGACAACCCACTGCAATCAAGGGGTTACGTGCCCCTCACGCCCTCCACCGTAATCACTCCCACGGTGAAGGCCGAAAATATAAGGATAGGAGCATGATATGGTAAGATGACAGAACCCGACATAACATTCGAGAACTTCTCGTTCTCCTACGAGGAGACCAAGGAGCCGGCCCTGAAGAACATCAACCTCAGGATCAAGAAGGGTGAAGTGGTGCTCGTAACTGGGCCAGCGGGAGCAGGCAAGAGCACCCTCTGCTGCTGCATAAACGGGCTAATACCCCACTTCTACAGCGGCAAGATCGAGGGAAAGATCCTCGTCAAAGGCGTCGACACCCAAGCCCTGACCATAGGGCAGCTAAACACCCAGGTCGGCCTGGTCTTCCAGGACCCCGAGAGCCAGCTCTTCAACTTCACGGTGGAGGACGAGATCGCCTTCGGCCCCGAGAACTTGGGCATCGAGCCAGACAAGGTAAACGCACTCGTGGACGAGATGATCAGGAGGGTCAGGCTAGAGGGATACAACAAACGCAACCCACTGACCCTTTCAGGTGGGGAGAAACAGGCGTGCGCCATAGCCAGCATACTGGCCATGAGCCCCAACATAGTCATATTCGATGAGCCGACGTCCAACCTCGACCCCATAGGGACCCAGAGCGTCCTCCAACTGATCACGGACCTCGCCAAACGGGAGAAGAAGACCATGATCATAGTCGAGCACAACCTGGCCGACCTGGTAACCAAGGTGGACCGCATGATAGTCATGCAGGACGGCGGGATACTCTTCGACGACTCGCCGAAAGAGGTGTTCAGACATGTCGACAAGTTGAAGGAGATAGGCGTAAACATACCCCAGTCCACCCAGCTACTACTGAGACTGAGTGAGGCCAACCTGGTCCCCTCAGAGACCTGCATGACCATGAACGAGGTCTACGAGTTCATCTCCTCGAAGCTGGATGCAACAAGGTTTGAGAAGGCCAAGACCTACATCCTGGAGAAGGAGGAGGCGCCAGCAGGCACCGAGCCTATAATTGTCGTGGATAATCTGACTCACCTGTACCCCGAGGGCAACGTCGAGGCCTTGAGGGGAGTCAACCTCAAGGTATACCCTGGGGACTTCATGGCGATAATCGGGCAGAACGGCTCAGGTAAGACCACCCTGGTGAAGCACTTCAACGGGCTGCTGAAGCCGACCACGGGCAAGGTGTACGTGAAAGGCGTGGACACGAGCACATCGACGGTCGCCAAGCTGGCCAGGACAGTGGGATACTGCTTCCAGAACCCGGACCACCAGATAGTTAAGAACGTGGTGAGGGAGGAGATAGCTTTCGGCCCCAAGAACCTCGGTGTACCGGACGACGAGATAGAGAAGAGGATCGAGGAGATCACGACCAAGCTCAACATACACAAGTACTTGGATGAGGACCCTCACGAGCTCAGCAAAGGCAACAAGGCAAGGGTGAACCTCGCCGGCGTCCTAGCCATGAAGCCCGACGTCCTTATAGTGGATGAGCCCCTGACGGGCCAGGACTTCAAGGAGGCCAAGGCCATCATGGACCTACTGATGGACTTGAACAGGGAGGGCAAGACCATCATAATAATCACCCATGAGATGATGTTCGCCGCCGAGTACACGCGGAGGATCATAGTCATGAACAAGGGGGCCATGCTGTATGAGGGTACGCCCAAGCAGGTGTACACCAAGAAGGACATCCTTGAGGCGACCAGTCTCACGGAGCCCGAGATCACCCAGCTTGGCTTCAAGCTTTGCGGTGTCCCCGACATCACCACAATCGACGAACTCTATAACATCATAGCGGGGAAGGAGGTGACTGGCTGATGGCCGTATTCATCGTGGGCAAGTCCTACTGGTATACTCTGGACCCTCGGGCCCGGGTCCTCTTCCTCATAGGCGTGTTCCTGGCGGCCTTCGCCTTCGACGATCCCATTCTTCTCTTCGTAGGTAACGTGTTGCTGATAACGTTCATCGTCCGCAACGAGCTTCCCCTGAAAAAGCTGTTCGGCTTGGTCAAGCCTCTGACATTCACCATGATAATATACATACTGATCACGGTACTCTGGATTAACCCGACGCCGGCGCAGTACAGGCTCCAGCCATTCATGTACCTGTGGCCCCAAGGGAACATGTTCCCGATAGACGCGGGGACTCTGCTATACTTGGTCGGCATAATTGAGAGGGTGTACATCATGACCATCTCGGCGTGGTTTGTGACGATAACGCTGACGCCGCCCGAGCTGGTGTCGGCCCTGACGAAGTGGAGGCTGCCTCCCTCATTCGCGGTGGCCGGTGCAGCCAGCTTCGCCTCCCTACCCTTCTTCCAGTCCCTCATCGAGACCATAAAGGAGGCTCTCCAGTCGAAGGGGTGGGAGACGGAGCAGAAGGGCCTCATGGGCACCATAAGGTCCTTCGTACCCATACTTTTCCCAGTCTTCTTCATGACGCTGAAGAGGTCCCAGGGACTGGCGCTGGCCATGGAGTGCAGGGGGATAAGCCAGATCGAGAAGAGGAAGCCCCGTAAGCAGCTAAAGTACACGGGCAGAGACTGGGTTTTCACCTTGTTCATCGTTGGTCTCGGCGTGTCCTGCCTTGTGCTCTACTACGGGTACGGCATAGGGTCAGTGAACATCACGATTGAGATGCTGAAGTCGATGGGCATCATCACCTGATTTTCTTTATTGTGTGGAGGTTGACGGTGATTGGTTAAGACAAACAAGGATAGGCTCCTAGAGCTGAACGTGATGGGGGAGGTTAACCACCCGCAGCTGATAGGAGGGAGAAGCTACATCACTACATGGGATGGGCGCCCTAAGCTCTCCATGGGCTACGGAGGGATAAACTACAGTGTGAAGGTGGGTGACCCCGTCTTCGGGTGGGAGGAGGCCGACCACGCTGAGCCCGGGGTGTCGGTGAGCAACAAGGACTCCGGCTCCAACAACGCGCTCTGCTCCTACTCGTGCATAGGCAACGAGTCGCTGGTGCTCAGCGGGGATGCAAAGGGCAGCCTGGGCACCGTGACAGGCAAATCGGGATACGTCACGATGCCTGACAGCGTCCTAGTCCACTTCGATGGGGAGACACTGCAGAAGCTGGCGATAGGCGACAAGGTCCAGGTCCGGACGAGGGGGCTGGGGCTCAAAGTAGAGGGCTTCGACCACGTCAAGGTATACGGATTGGACCCGGCGCTCCTGGAGAAGATGAGTGTCAGGGAAGGCGGCGGCCACCTCAAAGTGCCGGTGTCAATGGTTGTGCCCCCCCACCTCATGGGCCAGGGGGTCGGCGAACGGCCCACTGAGTTCGGTTACTGGTGCATACAGACCACGTGCCCCCAGTCAGTTGAGGAAAACGGTCTCAGACGCCTTAGGATAGGCGACGTGGTCGCTCTCCTTGACCAGTACTGTGGTTATGGTAGAGGCTACCTCAGGGGGGCTATGACCATAGGTGTGGTTATTCACGGGGCCAGCGACATAGCAGGCCACGGCCCAGGGGTCAACCCAGTCATCACATGCAGGAGTGGGGAGGTTGTACCGAGGATAGACTCCGGGGCTAACATAGCGAGATACCTGGCGCTCAGGAAGGACCTTGGGTGGTAGCGTTGATCGAGACGAACAAGGAGAAGCTGCTAAAAGTCGCGGTCATGGGCGAGATAGTTCACCCCATGGGGAGAAGGTTCTACAGCACGACCTGGGATGGCTCAACCAAGGTCAGCCTGGGGATGGATGGGATCACCTACAACGTGAGGGTGGGTGACCCGGTCTTCGGGTGGGCCTCGGCGGACCACGTGGAGCCCGGCGTATCACTGGTCAACAAGAACGAGGCCTACGACGTGGCCTTCGGAACCCTGTCCTGCATAGGAAACGAGGCCAAGGTGGTCTCAGGTGAAGCGAAGGGCTCACTGGGCTACGTCACGGGTAAACACTCCAACCTGCTAGCTTGGTTCAGGGACGAGGACATAGCGAAGATGGCCATAGGGGACAAGGTGCAGGTCAAGGTCTGGGGGGTAGGGCTCAAGATACACGGTTTCGACGACGTGAAAGTCGAGAAGATCGACCCCGAGCTCCTCGAATCCATGGGGATCACAGCTGAGAAAGGCAGGCTGGTGGTGCCTGTTGCCAAGGAGCTCCCGGCCTACATCATGGGGTCAGGCATCGGCCACTGGCCCATGGCGGAGTACGTGGACTACGACATCCAGACGACCTGCCCGGAGGCCATCAGTGAGCTGGGGCTCGAGGATCTGCGGCTGGGAGACGTCGTTGCCTTGCAGGACCAGTACTGTGGTTATGGTAGAGGCTACCTCAGGGGGGCTATGACCATAGGTGTGGTCATTCACGGTGCCAGCGACATAGCAGGCCACGGCCCGGGCGTTAACCCCGTCATCACGTGCAGAGCCAGTGAGGTTGTGCCGCAGATAGACGCCTGGGCTAACATAGCGAGATACCTGGGCATAGGAGGCGGGTGAACCCTTGGAGATAGTAAACGTAAACAGGATTAAGAAGACGAAGCTGGGCGGAGATCATGGTGGAGCCCTATTCCAGCGGGCTCTGGGTAGGGGAACAGATAAGCCGGACCTCATGATGTCGATGCGGGGGGTCTCAAGGATCACGGT
>DASWLJ010000139.1:0-3064 GCA_036396185.1 Bathyarchaeia archaeon
TTGATGCGCGCTTCTCACTCTTCTTCATGTAGCTCTTCTTCGCCCTTGGGAGCTCCTCTACCCCCACCGTCTTCCCGTACTCAGCTATCGCCCTTTTGGCGTCCCTCATCGCTCTCTTGGCCGCGTCCTCAAGCTCCGATGTTAACTGGCTCTTGTAGGCCAGGTAGCCCTGATCGCCTCCCGAGAAGACGCTCACGGACTCGACGGTCTTGATGCCCTTGTCCAGCTCATAGTCCAGAGCCCTCCTAGTCGCAGCCAGACCCTCGGCGAGCAGCCTACCACAATCGTCCTTGCCCTCAGCCCTCTGAATGGCCTCCGTCGTCTTCCTCTGAGCCAGCTCCGCCAGGCCCCGCTTGACGCCAGTGTAGACCTCCGAGGCGAGCCACGTCGCCTCCCCGACGCCCATGCTCGCTATGAAGTAGGCGTAGGTCGCCGTCATGACGGCCGCCCTGCGAAGCATCTGGGGGTCCACCTTGTCGAGGGTGTCCCAGCTCGTGTGGTAGAACTTATCCGGCCACTGAGCCAGGCCCACGCACGGGACCCCCACCGATGGATCCGAGTAGATGTAGTGGTCGCTGCCCCCCGAGAAGGGCGTCACGGCGTACTTGATGATGGGGACCCCGGCTCCGCCGATCCCCTTGGTCCCGATCTTCACCTCGTCGAGCAGCTTCTCCATCAGCAGGTTAGCATAAGAGGGCAGCGAGTCGGGCGTCCTCACCACCGCGAACGGTCCCCCGCACAGGTCCTGGTTCTCCCCCACCATGTCCAGGTTGACGGCCGCCACCATGTCCTTGATCCTGTCCTCGTTCTCAGCGAGCCACGCGAAGGAGCCGCCCATCTCAGGGACGAGGGTGAACCTTATGCCTCGCCTGGGCCTGGGCAGGTCCCCCCTGGATATGAGCCTCTGAAGCGCCCTCGCGGCCTCCATGGCGGCCCCGCAGCCCGACGCGTTGTCGTTGGCGTAGCCCTGAGGGTGGCAGATGTGAGCCACCACCGTCACCTCCTCCCTAGTCTCACCTGGGATGAGGGCCGCGGCGTTCTCGACGGAGCCGCTGTAGAACCTGGACTCCACGTTCGCCCACACCCTCACAGGCTTCTTACTGCGCCTCTGCTTCTCCACGAGGCCCCTCAGCCACCTCCCCGTCCTGGGGGACACGACGAAGCCTATGCATGGCTGCTCGTCCCCCGTCCAGCCTCCTGAGCGGCCCCTCTGGAGGGCGTCGTCCAGGTCGCCCTCCACGCGGATAGGCGGGTAGGTGGCCATCCCGTCGAATATTATGCCTATGGCTCCCCGTCGAACGACGGCCAGCTCGTACACACGGGCCACGTTGCCGCCCGTCAGCACCATCTTCCCCTTGACGTCCAGCTTCCTGTAGTCGGCTTCCTCCTCGCCGTCGTCCAGGGCCACCAGCTCCGCCTCAACTCCGCCCTCGGGCGTGGGGAAGCTCCTCTCTATGAGGCTGTGCTTGGTCTCGGACCAGAGGGCCAGGGGCCGAGCCTCGCTGCTCGGCTCTACTAGCCTCAGCTCGGCGTCCTTGCAGTCCCACTCCTTGAAGATGTGGCAGCTCCAGCAATACGTTTTCCCGTCGGCCCTGTAGCTGTGTGCCTCAGCTTCCAGCCCCATGTCCTTCATGGTCTTGACGGCGTAGTTCACGGCGGCCCTGATGCCTGGGCTGGCCTGTACGCGGTGGAAGCGGCTTATCTCCGATAGGTAGGAGAAGGCTGTCTGCCCTGAGACCTCCTTCTCTATTTTTTCTAGGAATTTCTTGTACATGAGCTACATTTTATTTCATTGAATATATATTATGATCAATTGAATGATTTAGATGATGGTGAGAATATGAGACACCATTCTAGCCAGGTCAGACAGCCACACACCCCTGAAAGGCTCCAAGCCTCTAAATGGAAAACATTAAGCCAAACCCCAGCCAAGCCTACAACCTCCCCAAGGCGCCAATGACCCTGTCGTCCACGTCGCACCTCCACCCCCACAGGGAGACACAGTTGAGACCCGGAAGAAGAATAATCCCATCATATTCCACGATCCGTTCCCACTACCACCCTCAAACCTTCAACACGAGCTACACGATCCAACGATCTTTTAATATTCACACATAAACCTGACAACAATTAAATAGTGTATTGGTACACTACCACAACGGGGAAAACTGTGGCAGATATGCTATTCAGCGTACCCGGAATAATAAACGGAAGATTCATCGGATTCCTACTAGACATCGCAATGGCAGCACTCGTATACTACTACATAAAGTCCAAGAAGATGGTTCACATACGCAGAGTCCCCGGCCTAGACGCCATAGAGGAAGCCGTCGGCCGATCAGCGGAGATGGGCAAACCCGTCGTCTGCAGCTTCGGCATAGGCGGCTTCACCTACTGGACCCTGGCCGGGCTCGCCATCCTCAGCCACGTCGCGCACCTGTCAGCCAAGACGGGCAGCCGCCTCATAGTGCCTACGGGCGGAGGCGACCAGTCCCTCATCGTCAGGCCGGTGGCCGAGGAGATCGTCAAGACCGCATACACCATGGAGGGAGTCGAGGACCAGTACAACCCCGACGACCTACCCTTCTACAGCGGCCAGCAGTACGCCTACATCGGCGGATACGTCGGCGTCATGCAGCGCATCAGGCCAGGCAGCGTCATAATGACGGGCAGCCACGCCAGCGAGGCCATGAACATCGCCGAGACCAGCAACGCCGTCGGCGCCATAACCATCACGTCGGGCAGCTACATCAGCAACGTGGCCGCCCTCGCATGCGCGTCCGACTACATACTCATCGGTGAGGAGGCACCCGCAGCGGGCGCCTACCTCTCAGACGACCCGTCACAGAGGGCCAGCATCAGGGTGCAGGACCTCTTCAAGTGGCTAGCGATAGCCATAATGATACTGGGGATAGCCGCCAGGAGCCTCGGCAACGACCTGATGCTCCGGCTGCTATCCACCTAGGAGGCGAAAAAAAATGGCAGAGATACTAAAGAATAGACAGCTCCAGATAATCGTCATGATGCTCAGCTTCCTGTTCGTGTTCCTACCCTACTTCCTCAA
>DASWLJ010000140.1:0-8359 GCA_036396185.1 Bathyarchaeia archaeon
ATCAGGCAGGACTACTCGGAGATGTTCCGCGTCGAGCCTGCCGACGAGTACGGGCGGAATGACGCCGCCAAGCTTGGCTGGTGCACAGTGGATGTGCACCGGGACGGCTTCCAGGTGCAGGTCCGCAGGTCCCACGGTAGAACCCTGAGGGAGGGTGATCCGGGTGAAAGACAGCAGATGGTAGAGCCTTCGCACAGCGTCGCATACGGCCCCGCTTTGGGCGTCCACATGAGGCACACGCTGGCCGAGACCATGGAGCTCCCATACAACGGGCCCATCGACGAGTTCACCCGCAAGGCTGTACGCAACGACTACCCCGTCCTAGGGCTCTGGGAGACGGGGATACGCGGCGTCAGGCTGCCCCTGGGGGACCTCCTGTCTCCCGCCATCCAGAACCGACTAAGGGAGCTCGTGGAGCTGGGGCACAGGTTCGGCTTCTTCACGGTGGGTCCACCCACAGCCGTGGACATTGAAGTCCTCCGCGCCCACCGCGACCTCGTGGACTTCCTAGAGGTCATCCTACCCTGGGAGAAGGCTGACGAGTACCTGCCCCAGGTCCTGAACGTACGCGGCGAGCTCTCTATCCCCGTCTACTTGGCCAACATCGAGAGCTCGGTCCACAGGGAGAAGGGAGGCCCCACGTTCAGCCACTACATCAGCCACGGGTTCAACGTCAACGACATGGCCCCCCTGGACAAGTTCATCGACCGGACGGGCGCACAGGTGGACGGCTACACTTTCCAGGTCGGCCAAAACAAGTCGCCTTGGAGCCAGATAACGAGTGCAGCCGAGTACGCGGAGAGAAGGGGCTTCACTGCGCTGGTTAACGTGCGTCTATCCTCCGAGAACCCGGCCGAGTACCTCAGCGACGACGACTACGTCGCCAACAGGGCCGCCGAATCCCTAGTGGCTGCGTACACGTTTCCAAACGTGCGAGTATTCCTGGACACATTCATGGATCTGGACCGCGGCTACTTCCCCCGCCACGGCCTATACGATAGACGATGCAACCCGCGGAAGGGAGCCCACGTCCTCTCTAACCTGAAAACGGTACTCCAGAAAGAGGGTAGTGTAGAGCCGAAGGGGATCAGGGTAACGGGTGGCTGCAGGGTCCTAGAGTTTGCTTCAAAGAGATCGGAGTACGAGCTACTGCTGCCGGAAGGTGGCTGTCACCCTGACACAGCTTCTCTCAGTCTTCGGGGAGAAGCAACCATCATCGACCTCGTCCGGGGGCTGGTGAACCCCGTCGACTCGCCTCTGAACCAACGTAACCAGTGCCTCATTGTACATGACGGTTAAACAAAACCGGTCCAAATCGCCCACCTTTAATACCCGTTAACCCAAGTTCAGTCAAATGGTCACCGGCATCGTCCTAGGCACCAGACCCGAGATTATAAAGATGGTCCCCGTCATCCGCGAGTGCAAGCGACGGCGTCACCCATTTTTCGTTCTCCACACGGGGCAACACTACAGCTACGAGATGGACAGGGCCTTCTTCGAGGACCTGGAGCTGGATGACCCTGAACACAACCTCAACATAGGCTCGGGCAGCCACGCCGAGCAGACGGGTAGGATCATGGCTGGCGTCGAGAAGGTGATCATGGAGGGCTGCGACCTGGTCCTCGTCGAGGGTGACACTAACACCGTTCTCGCCGGGGCGCTGGCGGCGGCTAAACTCAACATCCCTGTGGGCCACGTCGAGGCTGGGCTGCGCAGCTTCGACCGGACGATGCCCGAGGAGATCAACCGCGTGGTCGCCGACCACGTGTCGGAGCTCCTCTTCGCCCCCACGGAGACTTCCAAGAGGAACCTCCTCAACGAGGGCATCCCAGAGGGCAGAATACACGTCACAGGTAACACCGTGGTGGACGCCGTCCGCCAGAACCTGGAGATCGCGCATAGAAGGCGGAACCCTTTGAAGGAGCTTGGTCTGGAGCCCAAGGAGTACTTCCTGGTTACGGCTCACCGCGCCGAGAACGTGGACAACCGGGGCCGGCTGGAGGGCATACTGAGGGGCCTCAGCATGGTGGCTGAACGCTACGACCAGCCCATAGTGTACCCTGTCCACCCCAGGACCCGGAAGATGATCAAGGAGTTCCGCCTCACCACCCACAACCTGAAGACCATCCCGCCTCAGGGCTACCTGGACTTCCTGGCCCTGGAGCAGGGTGCCCGCCTCATCCTCACCGACTCCGGCGGGGTCCAGGAGGAGGCATGCGTGCTAGGCGTCCCCTGCGTCACCCTCAGGGACAACACGGAGCGCCCCGAGACAATCGAGGCTAGGGCGAACACCCTGACAGGTGTGGAGCCGGCGAGGATCCTCAAGGGGGTTGGAGAGATGCTCGGCGTGGAAGGGGGCTGGATGAACCCCTTCGGAGACGGCCGAAGCGCAGAGAGAATCCTGTCCGTGATTGATAACCAGGCTTAGACATGAACCCATAAACATATTGGCGTAACACTTTTTCGTCTCATGAGGAGCGCCAAGCTCTAACTTATTGTAATTACTGTGTACCCTCTGAGGGAGGGCACCCGGAAGCGTATCCAGTCACCCTCCCTCACATAGCCTATGGTCTCTGTGCCTGCGTCAGGGCTTGTGAGGACGCACTCCCCCTCTGGGTTGAGGCCCGGTGGAAGCCTGACGGATACGTCGATGTCCGCGTGGGGTGTGAAGGCGTGCTTCGAGTAATCATACCTGTAGTTTATCATGTGGATGACGATCGACTCTCCCTTCAGGTACGTCGCCACCCCCACATCCCCGGGGGCCGAGGTCTCTAAGCCTCCCGCTGGCAATAATTCTGCGAGCTCATTGAGCCCCACATCCTCGTCCAGCCGCACAATTAGGCCCCCTGACTCCTCGTACGATTGGAGGAGGCTGCTTAGAGCAGGGTCCAGCTCCGTTCTCGCCGGCACAACGATCGTACCGTACATTAATAGATCGTCCAGGCTCGGAGCCGTGCTCACGAACTCTCCGTCTCCGCAGTAAACCACATCGAACTGTGCGTGCAGTGTCTGCAGCATCAGCCCAGCCTCATTGAAGCTCTCCCAGGCACCCCAGTCGTAAAGGGTTGAGCCCAGGCTGTGAAGGAGAGCGACGTCTGCCAGCCTCACGGCCCCCACGTAGAGCCCCCTGTTCCGCGCAACGAACCCAATGTAGTCTACTATCTCCTCCTGCAGAAGCGTGTAGGCTCCTCCTCCGTAGGTGTAAGCCTCGTAGGGTAGAAGGAGGCTGCCCCCTGATGCCTCAGCCTCGGCGAGCCAGCAACTCCAGAGCCCACAGTCATCTTCGCCGAGGGAGGCCAGGTTATAAATGTCCGGGAACGCGTAGAAGGCGTCCAGCCCGGCCGCCTCAGCCAAGCGGTAGAGAGTGAACTGTCCTTCGGGCGGGAACCTGAAGGGCGCCTCCGCCACCGCGAAGTCCAGGAGGGGCACATACACCTGGAGGCTTGGTAGGAGGCCGTAGACGTTGGCGCTGACCAGTAGGGGCCTACCAGCGTACTCCTTAGCGCCACGTATCAGCTCCTTGATCTGGTTGACTCTGCCCGTGTACTGGAACCTCAGGTACTCGTTGAGGAGCATCTGGTTGGGGTCCTCCCAGACCGTTGACGCGTTCAGCTCCCTGAGGTATCCGCAGTAGTCGAAGGACGACACGTCCTCCACGCCGAACCTGTCCTTGAGCTCCTCAGGCGAGTAGGCGCCTCTGAGGTGCTCTCTGAACCCGGCCATGCAGTGGGGGCAGAAACCCGCGATGTCCAGGTGGCCGCCGGTTCCCTCGATCTCGTCTATGTGTATCGCGTCGGCTCCGCCGTCGATGTGCTCCCTGATCCTCTTCTCCAGGAACCTCCTCCACTCGGGGTTGTTGTGGCACATGAAGGACTGGTTCCCCACGAAGGTCGACGGGGCCCCCCAGAGGCCCACGCACCTCGCCGTCTCGCGCAGCGTCTCGTTCAGGGTGACGCCCCCCTGGACCGTGGCGAAGTTCGATGACACCTTGTAACCGGCCTCGTGGAGTCCTTGCACGTACCCCGCCTCGGCCTCATTTACTCCATTCCAGTAGACGGACCAGGTGACACCTGAGGCGTTAACGGCTGAGAGGTAATCTACGGGTGGTCTACCGTAGACGAGGACGCCTCGCCCATCCATCCAGTCGCTTGTGAAGACGTACTCGTGCTCCTCCTCAGGCTGCTCCTCACCTTCCGGTTGCTCCTCGCCTTCAGGCTGCTCCCCCTCGGGTGCAATTGTGCCCTGATCATCCTTTTTCTTGCTGAGTTTCACGGCTAGGAAGGCTGAGCCCAGGATGAGCACGATCACAACGAGGACGATGGGCCTCCGGTCCGTGAACTATACCTCCTGCCTTCTAATTAACACCTGATAATAAGAGTTGTACCTCTGCGCATGCATGGTTTAGGTGAAAAGGTAGACGCGTCCACGTAGTAGTGGTGTCAGGGAAACGTTTTTTCTTCCATCAACCCTTTTTCTGATGAAGAGAAGGGGCTCTAGTGGCTGGTGTCAGGCAGCGTCAAGCTACGTCCGCTTCTCTCTCACCCAGTCTGACAGCTCCTTGCCCGTGGGGAACCAGACGTCCCCCTTATCCCGGGCCTCCTCGAGGAGCCTCTCAAGCATCCTCAGCCTGCTGACCCTGCCGATGCACTCAGGGTGGCACGTTAAACCAAAGTACCGGCCCAGCTCGTAGAGCCCCTCAAACTCGGGTTTCCAGATCCTGTACACTTCGTCGGGGCTCATGCGAGCCGTCTCGAAGTGGGGCCAGTCGTCCAGAAGCCACTCCACCGGTAGCTCCACGAGACCCGTCTCCTCGCCCCTGATGCTGAGCATGTAGGGCATGTCGTCGTCCATGAAGTTGCTGGAGTACCTGAAGCCGAGGCGCTTGAGGTGGCCCACCGTCCTGTCGCTCACCAGCCAGTATGGCGCCCTGTACCCAACGGGCCTGGCCCCCACCGCCCTAAGGCTCTCCATGGATCTGTCGAAAATGGATCTCTCAGCCTCCCAGCTCACCTCCGTGATCCTCTCATGCATGTAGCCGTGGGCGCCCACCTCGTGGCCCCTAGCCACTATCTCCTTCACGGAGGCCGGGTGGTTGTCGGCCGTCCACCCGGGCACGAAGAAGGTTGTCTTAACCTGGAGCTCATCGAGCATATCCAGTATGCGGGGGATGGCCACCTTGGGGGCGTATGCTCCCTTGCTCTGGGAGACTATGTCGTTGGGGGTCTTCCACATCTCGGCGCTGGACGAATCGTAGTCGAAGCTGAGGAAGAAGCAGCACCTGTACCCTTCTGGCCAGAAACCGTCGAGGCATTCTACGGAAACCATGTTTAATGCTTCGTTTTCCCTGCATAAAATACGCTCTACTCAGAACTGAACATCTTTCTCCTTGGGCGTCTACTAGTCGTGCCTGGCTTGAAGCAGGGTGAAAAAGGGTGCGAGAATCACCTTTTTCTCCTCAAAAACAGGACCAGAACCGCCACCACCGCTATGGCGGCCGCGGCCAGAGCCATCGGCAGCCAGTTCAAGGGTGGGGCCTCGACGGTGAAGCTGAGCTGCTGGCTCTCAGCCGCGAGGTGGTTGGAGTCACCGGCCCAGCTGGTTAGTACGCTCCAATCGCCGTCATCAATGAGTTCAAATGCGTCCTGGTATCGCCCGTCGTCGTCCGTTGTCGCTGTGTGCGTAGCCTTCACCACGCCCCCGAGGCTGTACGACACCGTCACCTGTGCACCGACGTGGATCGGTGACACCTCTCCGCTGGCGACGACCTCGTCGCCGACCACGTACTTGCTCTTCTCAACTGTCAGGCTCAGGCTGGACGCCTCTTTCCTGTCAGCGAGGGCCTGAGGGCTCTCCCCGAGCACCGTGAAGAAGTCTCTGAGGCGGGTGTCCCTGTACCCGGTTGCTGACACGTTCACGGTCACCTCGTAGGCTCCAGCCTGCTCAGCCGTCATAGCCGCGGGTATGGTCAGTTGCCCGGTGCTGTTGTCGGGCAGCTTCAGCTTGGCAGAGTACGTGGCTCCCTGCGGGGCCCCGATGAGCTTGATGTAAATCTTTTCGCCCGCTATGAACACGTGGCTGGTTCTCGCATAGTCTGGGTCGGGGCTCAGTATCAGCCTTGCATCCATGTCCTCTGGGGCCCCCTCCACGGTGAACCATAGCTCGGCTTCATCCACCCTCACGTTGTTGATGATGACGCTGGCCCTTACTACGTACTGCCCCGAGTAGAACCGGTCATCCACCTTCAGGTCGTACAGCTCAACTGTCTTCGACTCGCCTGCGCCTAGGTTTACCACCGTCAGCAGGTACGCCGTGGACACTCTGCCCTGGGTGTCTCTGAGGCTATGCTCAATGTACATTCTGACAGGCTCGCTCCCGGTGTTAGTGACGTTGACCAGGATGTTGACGGCGTCGCCGTACTGATAGATCTGCTTCGAAGATGTCAGCATCAGAGTCGATGCATGCGCCACGACTGGCGCCGAGGCGAGGAGGAGCATAAGGATAAAGATGTGCTTCTTCACGGGTACCAGACCTCCTCCCTCACCCACGCCTCCCACTTGGGCTTGAATGTGGGGTCGCCGTGGAGAGCGTAGAAGATGTCCCCTTGGAGGGTCAGGCTGAAGCACCACACGTCGTCGTCGTAGTCCTCGTTCCTGGCCTCCATGTACACCTCGCCTATCGTCTTCCCCTCGTTGTATATGCCGTCCAGGATGTTGTCGAACATGTTGTGCCAGTAGGAAACATCCGTAGCGCCCATGTAGACCATGGCGCCGCGCCTGATATGCTGAGCCGACATGAGGTCGGTGGGGTCGCCGACCGTGGCCATAACGTTGTAGGCGCCTGTGAGGCAGGCCAAGTCGATGATGGTGACCGGCTGTAACTGCATCTTGATGTTCTGCATGTGGTACGAGTCCATGGTGCTCGCGAACCCATCCATAATACCATGGTCGACGAACACCACCAGCCCGACCTCATCGTATTTATTATAGATGGTGCGTGAGTTGGGGTCGACTTCGTCGTAGCCCGCGTAGAAGTACACGTCGCGGAAGTGGTCCTCCATCTCGTCGGTCCAGTAGTGGCTCCTCGCGTAGGGCTCCAGCCAGACGCTGCTGGTGGGGTCATCGATGCCTGCCTGGTGGTCTTCCCTGACCACCACCAGCGCGTCCTTGTTCTTATCGATTCTTTCATAGAATAGGTCCCGGGCCACGTAGGCGCTGGCGTCGGCCACCGTGATCCCGTAGATGCGTCCGACGGCGATGTCCTGGTGCCCCATGTTGACGTTGCTTCCGTAGTACCTGCCATCGAGTTCCAGCCAGAGTGGGCCGTCGTCGGCCGACACCTCTGTCCGGATGATTCTTCTACTGAGTCCGGTCCTCAGGTCGTGGTGCACTATGTACCAGAAGCCGTCTGTGCCTCGCTCAAGCCAGACGACGTTGTCGCCCCAGATGTTGGGGAGCACCTGATCGATGTCCCCGCTGGACAGTCTGGTCTCCGTGGCCGTGGATATTGAGTACATGTAGATGTCCCAGTCGCCGTTGCGGTTGTCCTGCCAGACTATGCGGTCACCGTACACCTTGGGCATCCACTGCATGGAGGGGTTGTTGGTGATCCTGGTCTCAACAATTGTCGTTCCGAGGGTGGACATGAACACGTCCCAGTTCTCGCCTCCCCTCCATGAGACGTAGACGATCCGGTTCTCCCAGATGGCCGGTTTCTCATAGGTGTAGGGATAGCCGGCGGTAACCCTTGTCTCGGTCCCCGTCGAAGTGTCGTAGCACATTATCCGCCAGTTATTTCCGACGAGCCTCTGCCACACGATCCTGCTCCCCCACATGGCGGGCTGCTCGTCCATGTCCGTGGAGTCGGCGACCCTCGTGGTTATACCGGTGACGACGTTGTGCATGTAGATGTCCCAGTTGCCGTTCCTGCCGTCCTGCCAGACTATCTTGGTGCCATAGACGGCGGGCCGGCTCTGCCCAGCCCAGGGGGCTCCCGTCCCCGTCAGCCTCACGTTGGTGCCAGTGGGCACCCTCCTGTACCATATGTCCCCCCAGGTGTCCTCGTCCACCCATGCCACAACCTCGCCGCTGCAGGCCGGGCTGAATTGCATCCTGGGCTCCGCGAACAGGTAGTCCTCGTCATCTCCGCGTAGGTTGTTCATGACGATGTCCGTGTCGATGTACCTCTGCCCCTGGTAGTAGATAGTGCCCCCGTTGATGGCAACCGGGTTGGGCACGTTCGCCCTGGCTATGGGTATGGCCTCAGGGGTGGCCATTATTGTGAGGTACTTGAGGCCCGATCCGGGCATCAGTGTCTCGAAGCTCTCCTTAACGTACGCGTCTATCTCGGGGTAGCTGCTGCT
>DASWLJ010000141.1:0-3353 GCA_036396185.1 Bathyarchaeia archaeon
GCAGTGTTCCTCCCGGAGACGAAGCCAACCGGCTTCGGCAAGGACAAGCCGCGGCCCACGTTCCGCAGGGTACTCTCCAACAAGATACTGCTGGCCGGCTTCATATACCGCGCCGTGAACAGCCTGGGCAACAGCTCCATAATGGGCTTCCTCAGCGTCTTCATGTGGACCGCCATCGTTGACGGCGGGCTCGGGCTGACCCTGACCGAGGCCGGAACCGTCCTCTCGGCGGGCACCATCGCCAGCGCCCTCATGCAGCAGCCCTGCGGGTCCCTGGCGGACCGCTACGACAAGGTGAAGCTCATCATGCTGGGCGGCGTCATCAGCGCCGCGGGCATGGCGAGCTTCACCCTCGCCCACACGTTCTGGGAGGTGATGCTGGCGCGGCTCATCTTCGGGGCCGGCTCCGCCCTGGTCATGCCCTCCATATCGTCCCTGGCGGCCATCGAGGGGCGGGAGTTCGGGGTGGGCACCACCATGAGCGTAATGGAGAGCTCCATGAGCCTGGGGATGATGGTGGGGCCCCTGGTCTCGGGGGTGCTGGCGGACGCGTTGAGCCTGGCGCCCATATTCTGGGTCGGGTCGGCCATATCGCTGTTCGGGGTGGGCGTGTTCTGGGTCCTCCAGCGCGGGTACAGGGCCGTGGCTCAGGAAGCCTAGCTTGGGGCCGCGGGGATTACGGCGCCTTGGGTTAAATCTCAGTTACTGTGTATGCTGAGTGTTGAGGTTTTTCGGGCGTATCGGCGTTGGTCTCTGAGCTCTAAGGGCCGGGTCCCCGATTTCAGGAGGTTTTCTCCTCTAGTAATAGGTCCTCCCCCCCAGTTTTTATTCACGCCTCACTCTCAGGTCTCGTGAAGCCTGATAGTATTCGTAGACGGTATAAGGCGGAAAAAATCCTATCTCCCACCTCCCACCTCACGCTTCTACTTCAATGAGGCTCTTTCCTCCTCCCCCTCGTCCTCGGCTTATAAGCCGGAGAGACGTAGTTAATGAAAGCCTATAATGTCAAGTGTTGTTACATGGAATATTTGAAATTCCAATACTCGCCTAGAGAAGGCTTGAATTAGTCATAATGTTATCAAGTGCGCGCGCGTTTCAATTGAGGATTTAATATGAGATCTAAAGCGGGAAAAGAGAAATCCACATTTTCGCTTAAACAACACAAAGACGAGTTTTTAGATCTAGTAAAAAAAACTGAACATAAAACATTAGCCGTCTGGGCAGTTGATTGTGTCGAGCGTGTCATGCCATACTTTGAGGAAAGATATCCAGAAGACCATCGCCCTCGAGAAGCCATCGAAGCACTCCAGGCGTGGATAGATACAGGGGTGTTTAGGATGACTGACATACGCAAGGCTTCGCTTGATTCTCACGCTGCTGCCCGTGAAGTAAGAGAGGATAACGCGGCTCGCTCTGCTGCCCGCGCCGCAGGTCAAGCGGTGGCAACTGCACATGCTCCCGCTCACTCTATTGGTGCTGCAATTTATGCCTTACAGGCTATTCATAGAGCCACCGACTCCTCTGATGCCGATGCTGCCGTGGCCAAAGAACGAAGTTGGCAGTACCAACACTTACTCAGATTGGGAGGAAAATTTAGCCTCGGAGTAGGAAAACATTAAAAGAATTTGCCGCCAAAGAAAATTAAGGATTAAATGCAGACAATCTAATCAAATCCTGCCACCTATTCTCTTCATATTCTAAATTAACTCCTGCTCTTTTACTCTACCTTTCTACATGCGCGTATCAACATACATGCATCCCGTGGCTTACTCGGCGAGCCTGTAGCTGTGGTCCTCGCCGCGCTCCACCACACCCTCTGCCTCCAGTTCATGGAGCTTGTTGCGGACCGTCACCCTGCTGCCCTTTCCCCTCTCCCTCTGGACCTCCCTGGTGAGCTGGCTGACGTTCATGGGCCCCTTGAGGGCCAGGGCGTTCATGATTATCCTGCTGACCTCGTCCCTGTGCTCCTCGCCGCGGCCCAGGTGCCTGCGGACGCTTATGAGGCGCTGGATGAGCTTCAGGGGCTCCGAGTACAGGGAGGCGCCCACCCTGAGGTCGCCCATGAGCTGCGCCATCTCGGGGTACTGCCTGCTCTCGGTGAGGATGGCCTCCAGGTGGTCGAGGCGGTTCATCATTGCCTCCAGCTTCCTGTTGAGCTCCTTCAGGTCGTCCCCGAGTCCGGACAAGGCAGCACCACGCAACGGTCCTAGAGCTCGGTTGAGCGTATCTCCGTGGTGCCGGGCTGCATGTACTGGAGCCTGCTGGGCCTGAACTCCAGGAGGGTGAAATCGGGGTCCCCGGGCTCCTGCCAGAAGGACTCGGCGAAGCCCACGCATTGGAATATGTCCGCCCTCACGTCCTCGTCGTAGACCACCCTGAGGGCGCCGGTGAGCCTCACGCTTCCGCCGCTGTCCTCGTCGCCCACCATGACGCACACCTCGGCCCTGGGATTTTTCGTGGCCTCCCTTACCTTGGCGTCCCGCGTCCCCGTTGCGAAGTACAGCCCGTCCCCCTTCCGTATCAGCATCATGGCCCTCACGTGCGGCTGGCCGCCTTCACAGGTAGCCAAAAAGCTGACCGTCGTCAAGCCGAGGTGGCTGAAAGCCTCATCGACCAGCTTACTGTCCATGGATTAAAGGTGCGCCTCACGTTTTTTGAACTTATCTCAAGGTTAACCCATATATCCGTGAAACCATAGTATGTCTGATTCCCATGAACATAGAGTTTTTGAGGAGGCTTTCCAACGCCTTCGGGCCCCCCGGGGCCGAGGAAGAGGCCATGATGGTGCTCAGGGAGGAGCTTGAGGCCTACGCGGACGAGGTCCAGGTGGACAAGCTGGGCAACATCTTCTTCACCCACAAGGGCGACGAGGACGCCCCCGTCATAATGCTGGCCGCCCACACCGACGAGGTGGGCGTCTTTGTCACCTTCATAGAGGACTCGGGTGTCCTCAGGTTCCACCCCTGGGGCATAGTGGACGGGCTGCTCCTGGGCCAGCGCTTCAGGCTCCGGGGCAGGAAGGGCGACCTCTACGGCATCGTGGGCAGCAAGCCGCCCCACGTCATGAGCGAGGAGGAGCGGAAGAAGCCCGTACCCGCCGAGGAGCTCTTCATCGACATCGGGGCCATGACCCGCGGGGAGGCCGAGGCAAAGGGCGCCTTCGAGGGCATGATGGGCGTCTTCGACATGGAGTTCAGGGACCTGGGGGACGGGTACCTCATGGGCAAGTCCTTCGACGACAGGGCCGGCTGCTACGTCATGGCCGAGGTCTTCAAGTGGACCAAGGGTAAGCCCTACAACGTGGTGGCCGTGGGCACGGTCCAGGAGGAGGTGGGCCTCAGGGGCAGCAAGAC
>DASWLJ010000142.1:0-2106 GCA_036396185.1 Bathyarchaeia archaeon
CGGACAACGGCGGAAACCCTGAGCTGAGGAGGCTGCGGTCAGACGCGATCAAGGTGCTTGAAGCGGCTCTGGAGGCGGCTGACCCCAAGAGAGCCGTATTGGAGAGACTGCATCTGTCCGGGGACGAGGTCAAGGTAGGCGACCTGAGCATACCCCTCAGCGGGGCAGGAAAGATCATAGTAGTCGGAGGCGGAAAGGCCGGGGGCCCCATGGCCGAGGCGGTGGAGGAGGCCCTGGGAGACAGGGTTACGACCGGCTCCGTGAACGTCCTCAGAGGAACAGAGGCCGGCTTCAGGCTGAAGCGCGTGCAGCTCAACCCCGCGTCGCACCCGATCCCAGACGAGGGAGGCGTCCGCGGCGTAATGGACATGATGCGCCTCGTCTCCGGGCTCGGAGAGGATGACTTGGTGATCTGCTTAATATCGGGAGGCGGATCGGCCCTGATGCCTCTGCCGGCTGAAGGCGTGACCCTCGACGACATTCAGGGGGTCACGGGGAGGCTGCTGAAGGCTGGGGCGACCATAAACGAGCTGAACTCTGTGCGTAAACACCTCTCAGCCTTCAAAGGGGGGCAGCTGGCCAGAGCGTGCCAGCCCGCCAGGGTGGTAAGCCTAATACTGTCGGATGTCGTCGGGGACCCTCTGGACACCATTGCCTCAGGTCCGACAGCCCTTGATCCCACAACATACGCGATGGCCGTTGTGGTGCTGAAGAAGTACGGCCTCTTCAGGAGCCTGAGCGACGGCGTAAGGAGGCGCCTGGTGCATGGCATTGAGGGCTTGATAGCTGAGACCCCTAAAGCCTACGACCCGCTGTTCAGGCGCGTACATAACCTCGTCGTGGCTAGCAACCTCGCTGCCTCGGAGAGAGCCACGGCGAGAGCCCGCGAGCTGGGATACCATTCTCAGCTGCTCACAACCCACCTAGAGGGAGAGGCACAACACGCCGGCGTGTTCATCTCGGGGCTAGCCAGAGGAGCCGCAGCGAACGGGCTCCCATGTGAGCCGCCTCTCGCCCTCGTGCTCGGCGGCGAGACCACTGTCGCTGTGAAGGGGGACGGAGTCGGCGGTAGGAACCAGGAGCTCGCCCTGAGCGCGTCGAGAAGGATAGGGGGCCTGAACTGCGTGATCGCGGCGCTGGGGACGGACGGCATCGATGGACCCACGGACGCGGCGGGGGCCCTCGTCGACGGCGCGACGTTAACCAGGGCGCTGGAAAAGGGGCTGGTCCCCGACGCGTTCCTCGAGAGAAACGACTCCTACAGCTTCTTCAAGGTCCTCGGTGACAACATCTTCACGGGGCCCACGGGCACCAACGTGAACGATCTGACCCTGATTCTATGCGGGTTGAACCAAGATGAATGAAGCAGGTAAGAGGGACGACCTCGACCGGCTGAAGCTGCTGCTGTCAGAGATAGAGCTGAACGTCGATCTGGTTCTGGTGGAGGGCCAACGGGACGTGGAAGCACTGAGAAGCCTGGGCTACGCGGGTAGCGTCGCTACGTGCAGCAGGTTCTGCGTGAACTACGCTGAGCTGGCCGAGATGATCGCGGGCGAGAACGACAGGGTCCTAGTTTTAACAGACTTCGACCAGGAGGGAAACGAGCTTAACGCCCGCTTCTCTGAGCTCCTGGAGCGCATGGGCGTAGTCGTCGAGAAGGGCCTCAGGGGCCGGGTGGCTCGCCTCATGGCTGCTCTCGAGATCCACGTCGTGGAGGCCCTGGACAACGTCTCCGAGTCGCTAAGAGACGTTTATTAGATGAGTTTAATACGGGCTCCGACCCAAATCAGTGTCGCGTATGGCCGAGACTATCACGGAGAAGGGCGAGAAGCGTAAGCCTAGAGCAGTTCTTTGCATGCTCAAGACAAACGTCCACGACCACACCCTGTTCCGCATCAAGATGGATGAGCTCAGGAGCCTGGTGGAGACGCTGGGCATAGAGGTCGTGGGTGAAATGATCCAGAGCAGGTTCAAGCCCTTCAGCAAGTTCCACATAGGCAGCGGTAAAGTCAAGGAGCTGAAGAAGAAGGTCGAGACACTGGGAGTGGACCTTGTCATCTTCTACGACATACTCAAGAGCAGCCAGAAGCTCAACCTACTCAAGGC
>DASWLJ010000143.1:0-6239 GCA_036396185.1 Bathyarchaeia archaeon
CGCTGACCATAATTAGCCTGCTCACGTGGTCTGACCCTATGCGGCGGAGGGGTGTAGCCGCTGGCAGGTTCCTATACCGGACGTTTACTCTGTTGAGGCTCTCAGCGAACATGGGGTCCCTGGTGCGGAGCCTCCCCCTGACCACGGAGCTGAAGGTGGGTGTAAGGCTCTCAGGGTCCTCCAGGATGGCTCTGGCCAGGTCCATGTCGTAGCTGTATATGTCCGTGAAGTCGATGACGAGGCTCTTGGAGCCCTTCACCACCATCTCGCTTATGTACTGGTCGTACTTGAAGCGCTTCTGACCATCCAAGAAGTCCTCTATGAATCTGGTGAAGGCTTCCTCGAAGGTGTCCAGCCGAGCCATAGCTTAATCCCCAAGCTCCCTAAGTTCCTCTCTCCAGGCCGAGATCAGTCGGTGAACCATCCCGTATAATTGCTCCTCCTCTTTCTGTAGGGAAGAGGTGGGTGAATCTGCCTCGGCTGAAGCCATCCTGGCTATGCGGCCTATCCTGCTCTCCAGAATCTCCTTGAACCTGGCCCTCATGCGGATCAGGTCAGACGCTTTATCTTTATCTAGTTTAACCAAGTTGAAGCTCTGGTAAGACCTGGCGTAGAAATCGTCAGGCAAGGGGCCGGGGGGCCCGGCTGGGTTCAACCTCTCCTTGAAGTGGACCTGGTTCCACTCCGTCTGCGATAGAGGGTCCCCGCTGTACTCCGCGAACCCGGCTTCAACCAGCTCCTCGGCTGCCCAGAGCCATGTAGTGAACTCGCGGCCTTCCTCTATGGGGGGGATGCTCACGCCTGGTGTGTTTATCGCAGGTATCTTCTTGGCTGCTCTGCAGGTGATTTGGCGTGTCTCGTAGTTTAGGTGGGCTACCTTGGAACTCATCAGATGACTCTAGGCTATTGACAATCATATAGCACAATTCTTACAGTGGGTGAGAGTGTCAGCCTTAAATGACGCGGCTACGTGAATGCATCAATGCAGTCCAAGCTTCGCGAAGACCTCGGCGTCGCCTCCATGGCCGAGACGGTCCGGAAGCTCACCGGGAATCCCAGGGTCAAGACCATGGTCGATGAGCGCATGGACGAGTTCCGCAGAGTCCACGGGATGGACTCCCAGAAATGGTACGAGGAACTCGTCTACTGCCTGTTGACGGCGTACAGCAGCGCCCTCATGGGGCAGAGGTGTGTGGACGCCCTGCGCCGCGGAGGGACACTCATGGAGGGGGAGCTACGGGACGTCCAGGTCTGCCTCGTAGGCGAGGGCCACAGGTTCGCGAACACCCGGGCCGAGTACATATACAATACTCGGCACCTAGCCTCTAAGATCAAGTCCATCATCCAGGGCTTCGGGGACAGCACCGAGGCGCGTGAGTGGCTTGTAGCCAACGTCAAGGGGTTTGGCTGGAAGGAGGCCAGCCACTACCTCAGGAACGTGGGGTACTTCGACCTGGCCATCATCGACCGCCACATACTGAGCAACATGGCCGAGCACGGCCTCATCACGCCTGAGGACGCGGGGAAGAGCCTCACCCGTAGGAGGTACCTGGCATACGAGGAGAAGCTTGCGAAGGTGGCGGACATGCTGAGGATGAGCCCCGGCGAGCTGGACCTGTACCTCTGGTACCGTAAGACCAGTAAGGTGCTGAAGTAGGTTATTAACCGCCCTAGTCCACATTATTCACCATGAGGGTTAAGGTGGGCAGGGAGACCCGTGATGTCCTGACGCTGTGGAGAGAAGGCTCCAGGGTAAAGATGATCGACCAGCGGCTTCTCCCCCACAGGTTCGAGATAATGACGCTCAACGACCACAGGGAGACGGCTCAAGCCATCAAGGACATGGCCACAAGGGGAGCCGGCGCCGTGGGGTGCGCTGCGGGCTACGCCATGGCTCAGGCTGCTCAGGAGGCGGCGAGCCTCCCCGCGAACAAGTTCAGCGCCTACATGGCTGGAGCCGCGGAGACGGTGCACCGAACCAGGCCCACCGCCGTGAACCTGTTCCACGCCGTGGAGAGGTGCATGGACGCGGCGGCAGGAGGCCCCGTCGCGGTTAGAGTGAAGAACGTCGTCGAGGAGGCTGACAGGATCGTGGCAGACGACTTAGAGGCGTCCAGGCTCATTGGCGAGCACGGGGCCGGGCTCATAGGAGACGGCTGCAGGGTCCTGACCCACTGCAACGCGGGCGCACTGGCTTTCATAGGCCAGGGCACGGCCCTCAGCCCAATAAGGGTCGCCCACAGGTTGGGGAGGAGGGTCTTCGTCTGGGTCGACGAGACGCGGCCCAGGAGCCAGGGAGCGCGTCTGACAGCGTGGGAGCTGGAGATGGAGGAGATCCCATACGCCCTCATAGTAGACAACGCCGCCGGCTACTACTTGAGGAGAGGGGAGGTGGACTTGGTGATTGTGGGCGCGGACAGGGTCGCGGCTAACGGCGACGTGGCTAACAAGGTGGGCACATACGAGAAGGCTGTGGTGGCTAAAGAGAACGGGGTCCCCTTCTACGTGGCGGCCCCCGGGATGACTTTCGACCTCGCGACGCCGACAGGGGATAACATAGAGATCGAGGAGCGAGGGTCTGAGGAGGTGAACAGGGTCTGGGGTCTGGACGCTGAAGGCGAGTACAGGTGGGTCCAGGTGCCGATGGAGGGCACCCCGGCGAGGAACCCTAGCTTCGACGTGACCCCCGCCCGATACATAACTGGGTTCATAACGGAGAAGGGGCTCATTAAGCCGCCCTACGAAGTAAATATACCTAAGACGTTCAAGGTTTGAGGCTACTTCTTTGTCTCAGCCTCTGCCTTCTCCTCGTCCGCCACCAAGGGTACACGCGTAAGAAGCCCCAGGAGCACAGGCCCAGTCGCGATGTTACCTATCACGGGGAGCCTCTTGATGTTCTTCTTGATCATGAGATCGGCGGCCTCGTGGAGCGGCGTCTCAGGCTTCACCCATATCAGGGACTCTGACATGACCTCCCTGACGAGGAGAAAAAGAGGGTCATGCTTCGGCATGTATACGCGTCTGACTATGTCGTTGTCCGTGATGATGCCCACAGGCAGCCTGTCCTCCACGACGACCAGGCAGCTGACCCTGTAGTACTTCATGAGGCTGTCAGCGTACTTGACTGGGAGGTCGGGCTTGATGGTGATCACGTCCGTGATCATGACATCCTGCACGTTTATTGACACTGAGGGGCCACACCGGAAAAAACATTGAACTATTCATGATAGCGTTTATGGAGTTCAAAACTCTACCTCTGCTCACATAGCGGTGTCCTTGGGCAGTCCGGGCTGACCAAATCGCTTAAATTATTGTAGCTGTCATGTTTTTCGGAGTCCCGCCCTAGCTCAATGGTAGAGCATCCGGCTGTAGTCGTCGCCCCGCGGGGCGGTGGCAATCAGACCATGAGCAGACACCGGAGGGTTGCAGGTTCAACTCCCGCGGGCGGGACCACCCTCCAACCTCCGCGGGTGGAGCCCTGGGTACCTCACACGGAGAATAAAAAGAGGGGCTACTCCTTGATCTTCTTGTTCGCCAGCTTCTCTAAAGCAACCACAACCCCCTGGGTTCCCTTTTCCCTCATGCCCATGGCGTCGCAGTGCCTGAACAGCTGGTGAACCAGCCCGGTGGCGGGAAGCGGCATCTTGTTGGCTGAAGCCGTCTCCATGATGATCCCTAGGTCCTTCAGGTAGTCCTTGATCTTGAAGCCGGGCTCGTGGTCGCCCTGTAGCAGCCTCTCGCCGTTGTTGGTGAGCTGCCAGCTTCCGGCGGCTCCGCCGCTGACGGCAGCGTGAACCTTCACCAAGTCTACCCCCGCCTTGGCGGCGAAGACCAGGGCCTCGGCCACGCCAACCATGGTGGTCCCCACAAGGATCTGGTTAACAGCCTTGCAGATCTGGCCGTCGCCGTTTCCGCCGATGTATGTGATTGTCTTGCCCATGGCCTGGAGGATGGGTTTACACTCCTCGAACACCTTGGGGTCTCCGCCCACCATGATGCTAAGGGTGCCGTTGGTGGCCCCTATGACGCCTCCGCTCACGGGGGCGTCCAGCATCTGAACGCCCTTCTCCTTGAGCTTGGACGCCAGAGTCTTTGTGGCTATGGGGCTTATGGTGCTCATGTCTATGAAGACGTCGCCCTTCTTGGAGCCTTGCACGGCCCCGCTTGGGCCCAGCAGAACCTCCTCAACGTCTGAGCTGTCGGTGACCATGGTGATGACGACGTCACTGCTCTTCGCCACCTCCCTGGGGCTCTTAGCAGGCTTCGCGCCAGCATCCACGAGGGGCTTCATCTTGGACTCGGTCCGGTTCCAGACCGTGACCTGGTAGCCGGCCTTCAACAGGTTCCTGCTCATCCCGGCCCCCATTAGGCCGAGGCCTATGAATCCTATGCGCTTCAAGGTAATCAGAGTAAGGATGGGCTCCATGGACACTAAATAGTTTCGTCTACCCTAGGATGGCTTTCTTCATCTCAATTATGAGGTAGCTTCCAGAGATGCCTGCCAAGGTAAGCCCTATGCCGAGTACGAGCCACCTGTTGGCCTTGGACTTGTCGTAGGCGACCTGGGTGCTTCTGTAGCTCAGCCACAGCCCCACGAAGACGGCGGCGTTGCTCAGGAACACGAAGATGCTCTCGTAGACTGTCTGCTCGCTCAGGTAGGGGTGCAGCGTCAGGTATCTGCTCCCGTAGGGGATGTAGATGGGCGGGTTCTCGAGGATGTTGTAGAGGCCCCCGCTGAGCACGAATAAGCTGAAGATGACGATGCCCCAAGCCAGCGCGTTCTGAGGTATCTTGAATCCCTTGAGAGGCGACTTTGATCTCTTTCTGGATATGGTGGATTCCCTCAGCCCCATAACCGTGGCTGTGGATATAATCCTTTTTCCTGTAACACAGGGGCATGAAGTTTATAAACGAAGGCTCAGTACCTTCCTAGAGCCGAGGGGGTTACGTGCCGCAGAGGATTTGTTGCAGAGAGTGTGGTGAGCTTCTCTACGAGGGTGATCTCTTGAAGTCTCCCCAGGACGTCATCAAGAAGTTCGAGGGGAGGTGCCCCAAGTGCGGTAAGGACCTCAATTTTAACACTGAGGCCGTGAAGGTTAAGCCCTGCCCGTGAGCCTCCACAGATAAATAGTTTTAACTTGGTTCCCATTGATTTCTAGGCGGTAAACGCATTGGAGTTAAAGAAGACTCACATCTATAGGTACCACGCCGACCACGGTAACATTGTGGACTTCGGCGGGTACGCGATGCCTGTGTGGTATGAGGGCATCCAGGCCGAGCACAAGGCTGTGCGGGATGCCTGCGGTATCTTCGACACGAGCCACATGGGCAGGACCTGGGCTGAGGGCCCTGACACGGAGAAGTTCCTGAACTACCTGGTCACCAACGACGTGGACAAGCTTGAGCCCCACGGGGGCCTCTACTCGGTGATGTGTAAGCCGACGGGCGGCATCGTGGATGACCTCATCCTCTACAAGTTCACTCCTGAGAGGTTCCTGGTGGTGTACAACGCCAGCAACAGGGACAAGGACTTCAAGTGGATGAAGAAGAACAGCAAGGACTTCCAGGTGAATCTGACCGACGTCAGCGACAAGGTTGCCATGATCGCCGTCCAGGGGCCTAAGGCTGTGGAGACCCTTCAGAAGATCACGAAGGAGGACGTCACCAAGATTGGGCGCTTCAACATCGGCGAGGTTACCGTGAGCGGCGTCAAGTGCCTCGCGGCCAGGACGGGCTACACCGGGGAGGACGGTTTCGAGGTGTTCGTGCTGGACTCTCCCTTGGAGAAGCCTGATAAGGCATTGAAGGTCTGGGACGACCTGGTGGGTGCCGGGGCCGTCCCGTGCGGGTTGGGCGCCAGGGACAGTCTGCGGCTTGAGGCCGGGCTGTGGCTTTATGGTAACGACATCGACGAGAGTGTCAACCCGCTGGAGGCTGGGCTCAGGTGGACCGTGAAGTTCAAGAAAGCCGGTTACTTCGTCGGGCAGAGAGCCCTGCAGAAGATCAGGGACGAGGGGGTTAAGAGGACCCTCGTGGGGATAATGCTGGAGGAGAGGGGTATCCCCAGGCACGGGTACGAGGTGCTGAGCGTCGAGGAGAAGGAGCTTGGCGTCGTGACCAGCGGCGGCATGAGCCCGACGCTGAACGTGGGCATCGCCATGGCGTACGTGCCGCCTGAGTTCGGTGAGCTGGGGACTGAGGTGCTTGTGAGGATCAGGAAGAACTTAGTGAAGGGAAAA